>NZ_JNJM01000004.1:0-228101 GCF_000701645.1 Oribacterium sp. FC2011 | reverse complement strand
TGGCTAATCAGACGCGGGTCCATCTTACAGTGATAAATCTTTTCACCCTGTACCATGCGGTACTGTGTGCTTATGCGGTATTAGCAGTCTTTTCAGACTGTTATCCCCCTCTGTAAGGCAGGTTACCCACGCGTTACTCACCCGTCCGCCACTCGCTTGAGAATCACTAGGTTTCATCTCTCGCTCGTTCGACTTGCATGTGTTAGGCACGCCGCCAGCGTTCATCCTGAGCCAGGATCGAACTCTCATATTAAATACGAAAGAGATTTCTCTCTTTTAAGTTCTTCCCGTTCAGAACTAAAAGCTTGGCTTTATTTGTTCTGTCCGTTTTCTTTACTGCGATTGTATTTTCGCTTTAGACCTTTTTGGTCTCGCTTCAGATCTTTAAAGATCTTCTGCTTCTGAATCTTCATATAGAATCTTCAGGGTCTGTGTATTAATCGATCTTTGATTTTCAAGGTTCTATTAGTTCGCTCTCTTGAGCGCTCAGTTAATATAGCAATTTGAGAATGAGATGTCAAACACTTTTTGAAATATTTTTTGTCTTTTTTCATTTCACTTTTTTCACATTTTATAACATAGAAAAAGAAGGCTTGCCGATGAATATCAGCATACCTTCTTTAAATATTTGTCGTGATCATTCATGTAAAAACTACTGCCACTATCATAACCCATACAGGCAGGACTACCAAACTGAGTATGGTTGAAAATACCACAATATCTGCTGCAAAATCCACATCACCGTCATACTGGCTGGCTACTACCGCTGTCATGGAAGCCGCCGGCATTGCTGCAAGGACGATTGCTACACCTGCTGCCGTTTTTTCCATTTGTACAGCATAGCAGCATGCCATAACCGCTGCCGGTATTATCACGAGTCGTATCGCCGAATATAAACAGCTATATTTAGTCACAAGGCTTTTAAAACCGCTTTCCGCTAAGTTTATCCCTAGGAACATCATGGTAAGTGGCGATGTCATATTGCCAAGATTCTGTATCGTGGTTGTAATGCATAAAGGGAACTGAATCTGCAGAAACATTATAATGATTCCCAGCCACACCGCAATTATGCAGGGATGCTTCATGATCTTTTTAATAACTGTTTTGGTATCGGGAGCTTCAGTGAAGTATGAAAGTCCTGCCGACCACATTACTATTCTTTGTGGTATGACATACAATGCTGAATATAGTAATCCTAAAGCACCATATACTTCCCCGGCAATGGTATTACCCAGAATTCCCGAATTGGACGCAACCGTTGCATACTGGAATACCATCTTCTTTTTTGCAGGCAGCCAGTTATAACAATAAGCTGCTGCAATGGCAAGCAGAATCTGTATAACAACAGAGGCAACAAGCATCATCGCCCCCTGCTTAATAATCTCAGGCGTCATGGATATCATAAATGCTTTCACAATATTGCATGGTAAAGCTACATATACAATCAACGACGTTAACACCTTCTTTGATTCACCTTTTACAATACCGAACCTTCTTATAATGTATCCTGTCGCCATCTCCAGAAACATTACTGCCTGAAGATCGATCAAAGATTTTATGTTCATAATGTTTAGAACTCCTTAGTATTGACTACAAATGAAATCATAACATAAATTGTGACTTAGTATCAGTTTCATGCCATATCGAATCATTATAAATGTAATAACCCGAATTATCTATTTGTAACCTTACTGATATGTTCTTTAAGTCGAACCCATAATGATTATTTACATCTAAATACATGAACTAAAAATCAAAATATCCTTATATGTGGCGCTCATCTGTTTACGCTTGTTTTGAGCATAATATAGACAAAACCCAGATACAGTTATGATCGTATCATTGATGAGAATCACTTTCTGTCAGTTCGCTTTTTAACTGATTAACCGCTTCGGAAAGACTTGTGATAAGACGGGCATGAGTCGGGTTGCAGGGCTTGGTTGCTCCTGACATTGATATCTGCGCCAGAACAATCTGATCATACATGACATCAAGTTCCATAACCTTTTCGGCAACTATACGATCACACTCACTCATATTTCCTTCCTGCGCTGCTTTAAAAGCTTCAGGCACCGTATACATATCGACTTCTTCCGGCATTCCATTTTCCTTTCTTATCTTCCCCATGAGGTTTCCGTCAAGGTAATTCACCACCTCATAATCCGGTTCATTTTCTTTTATATACTGAGTCATTGGCATAACAGCATTTTCAGTTATGCTCACTAAAGCTATTCTCTTATTAGACATTTATATTCCCTCTATCCTATCGGATTTTAGTATCTAACTCGCAGATGCAACTCTATTCAACTATTTAAACGCTGTTTTATATTCTTCCCATCAATCCCTAAATCTATAAGAACAAGCAAGTCCTGCAAAGACTGCCCACATATTTTAATTCAGGATTCTGATGTGATTTTCACCGCTCTTTCAAAGAAATCCGCCTGACCAAATCCACCAGACTTTAACACTATGCGGAGATCTTTATTGTCCAAAGGTGTCATGACAGGAACTCCGGGGACTACGCATTTTCCTATATAGAAAGCACTACAAGACTTGATTTCTGTTCATTGGTCCGTATATCTATACCCGGATACTTTTTGTGAAATTCAGGCATGATATAGGGCAATATATAAGAAGCTCTGGCGTGGGAAAGACCTAAAGTGATAACCCCTGACTTATTCTCTGTGATCTCTGAAACCTCTTTTTTCATTTTTTTATCCAGGTTCAGAATCATCCTGGCGGTTTCATAATATTTTTCACCTGCAGGAGTAAGTGATATGGGATTAGTACTCCTGTTGAAAATCTTTGCACCCAACTCCTCTTCAACCCTTGCGATATAATGGCTCAAAGACGGCTGAGAAATATAAAGTTCTTCTGCTGCCTTTGTGAGATTCCCAAGCTCTGCGATTTTCAGCACGTATTTGTATTCTTTATATTCCATATCCTTTAATCCTCAACTTACTAAAAAAGGTTCTGTATGAACCGTCCGAAATATTAATCCGAAAAGAGCGTTCATACAGAACCACATTATTTGCTTGAATATTTACACTTTTAAACTATCACTACGATAGTACATCCTCATCTATAAATGAATGTATATAGCCGTTTATATCCGACATACAGATTACAGATCCGGCTGACACTAAATAAAATGCCAATTACCATCAACCCTCAAGACCCTTTATTGTATCAATAAGGTAATCTGTAAACTCTTCTGTTGAAGCATCCTTTGTCTCTGTTGTCAGAACGATCTTCTTCTCAGTAACGGTTGTGATGTCAAGAGCCTTATCAAGGATAGCCTTTCGATCAGCGTAACCGATGTGTGCCATCATCTCGCCCATTGCACGGATAAGTGAGCATGGGTTAGCATAATGTCCGCGTCCGTGACTCATAAGATATGGCGCTGTTCCGTGGATAGCCTCGAAGAGAGCATACTTGTTTCCGATATTGGAGCTTGAAGCTGTACCAAGTCCACCCTGATGCTCTGCTGCAACGTCAGTTACGATGTCACCATAAAGGTTAGGAAGAACAACTACTTCCATGTCCTTGTTGAACTCAGGATCCAGCATCTTGGCAGCGGTTGCATCAACCAGCTTGTCATCTACGATGATGTCCGGATATTCTTCCTCACCTATTCTATGAACAGTCTTTACAAAGTTACCGTCAACAAGTTTTACGATATTGGCCTTTGTAACAACTGTTACATGCTTCTTACCATTCTTGCGGGCAAACTCAAAAGCAGCACGAGCGATTCTCTCTGCACCGGGCTTTGTAAGAACCTTGAAATCGATGGCAAGGTCTTCATTAACCTCTATACCCTTATTTCCAAGGATGTACTCACCCTCAATGTTCTCACGGAAGAAAGTCCAGTCAATGTTTCTGTCCGGCATCTTGATAGGACGAACAGCTGCAAAAAGATTAAGGCCTCTTCTGAGAAGTGAGTTTGCAGAAAGAAGGTTTGGCCATGGATCGCCCGGTCTCGGAGTTACAAACGGACCCTTTACAAGAACATCACACTTTTTGCACTCTTCCATAACATCAGCGGGGAGAGATTCATTAAGCTCTGATCTTCTCTCGATTGTCATGCCTTCGATTATGTGGATTTCAACTTTTCCTGAAGCAATCTCATCCTTAAGGAGCTCATTAACTACTCTTAATGCCTGCTCCATTATGATAGGTCCGATTCCGTCTCCAGGAAGGATACCGATCCTGATATGATCAAGCTTTGAAAAATCCTTAATCTCACTGTCCTCTTTCATGGTCTCTATACGAGCAAGCTCTGCTCTGATGAGATCTCCAAACTTAGCTTCAGCTGCCTTGATCTGTTCTTCTGTACCCATAGATTCCATCTCCTTTTTTGCTCTAAACTCAACTAATCGTGTAACACCAACCCTCAGCTTATGCTTATGGCTGGTACTTAATTTGTATAAAATTTAACAATCATTCACGTCGTTCCTTTTTTGTCTGTATTTAAATTATATGTGATGACTGATATATAGTAAAATATATATATGGTTATGTATCACATATGATTTTATCTATGTTATAGCTACTATTAAAGCCCCTCCTTATCCACATTTCATGAATATGAAGAGGTCTTTATTTCAGAAAGTGACACATCACTTTATCTTTACATTTTTATCCACATAATCTATCAGTTCATCCACTATGGCTCTTCTGTTCTTTTCCTTTTTGTATATGAACCAGGTTTTTCTTGATACACTGCTGCCGTCAGGCTTCAGCATTGGCTGAAGTGTCAGATTATATTCATTAACAAAATTATCCGGCAGGAAGCAAAGAAGGTATTTATTTCCTGAAGAAATATTCCTAAAAGCAAATTCTATATAACCTACATCCTCAGTCGCTTCAGGAATCATTGTGCCGAACTGCTCCTGCCACCAGTCTGCAATCTTCTGCACGGTTTTACTGTTAGTCTGATAAGCAATACGCTCCATGCGAGGTAAATCTTCAATCCGAACCGGATCCTTGGAAACGATATATCCCGCAGTGTGATCTATCAATTCGTGGTAGACATTATCAATATAATCGGATCGGATAAATGCAACATCCAGTTTTCCCTCCATAAGCATATGATAAAGCAGGTTACTTTGCCTGTTTACAACGCGAATGCTTACATTGGGATGTGCCTTTATAAAACCATCAAGATCATCATATAAAGAGTACTTTGTATAGGTATATGCAGAGCCTATTATGATATTCTCTTTAGTCTGTTCCTTTATGAGTCTTAGCCCTTCAAGCACCTCATTCTCAAATGCAATATGCTTGACGGATTCTTTGTAGAGGAACTCCCCCTCTTTTGTAAAGACAACTCCCAATGGTGTACGTTCCACTATCTTGCAATCCAGTTCCTGCTCCATGATCTGAAGTCTCTTTGTGATGGCAGATTGAGACTTATACATCATTGCAGCAATTTTCGTTATACTCTGAGTCTCATGTAATGCGTTGATTATTCTCCAGTCGCTGTCTTTCATAAATAACTCCCGTTCTATTCAAAATAAAAGAAACCGATTCCAATTAATGTTAATGTATTTAATCCATATTACCTTCAGTTTATAACTGATTTCTTTACAGATTATTTATTCATTATCTTAACATGTATGCTCGCAATATAGCACAAAGTCCCCAAAGGAAAGAAGCTCTTTTATCCTCTTTCCCTTAGGGTTTTATATCACCTTTTTATATTATCTGCCTTACAGGACGTAAGGCAGAACTTAAAATCCCACATTATTAAAATCAGCCTACTGCCACTGCGTAAACTCCGATGATTGCAAGCACCGCAAGAAGTGCCATAGCTATAAATGCAACCGCAAAAAGTTCTACAAAAATCTTCTTTGAAGGGAAGCGTTCTTCTGCATTTTCCTGCTGGGCAACACCTGCCATCATGAGGGCTCCGGCAGTAGATATAGGTGAATAACCGGTAACTGTTCCACCGATAACTATAGCGGCACAGATTTCAACCGGATTTGCGCCAAGGGCTGTTCCAAGCTCACCGGCGGTAGGGATAAGTGTCGGGAAAACCACTCCCAGCCCGGAACTGAAGAAGGACATTACGCCGGCAAGTATTCCCATACCGCAGGAAGCTGTCTTTGCAGAAAGAACCTTTTCAAGGCCTTCCACCATCAGGTCTATTCCACCGGAAATTGAGATAATGTTCATAAGAATACCAACACCTATTACCATGAAGATTACATTCCAGGGTACTGCCTTAAGGGCTTCCTTATCCTTTCCTGCTCCGAGGAGAACAAGAACAACGCCAATGGTAAAGCCCGCGAAGCCAACATTAAAACTGAAGAACAGGACACCGACAGCCAGTACAAAAAGTCCAATAAGCGATGCTATCTGATGCATATTAAGCTTTGGAAGTTCCTCTTTTACGGATGATACAACACTTGTGTCAGGCTTATATCCTTTGTAATAAATAAACAGAATAACCGAAAGGATAATGCAGGTAATGGCGAGTGCTATCATGAGCGGAACTGTATTGCCATCGATTCCCTGCTGCTCCATAAGATCACGTACAACTGCAGCCTCAGGTGTAAGAGGAGACATTCTTGTAGCCTGAACGCCGAGATCTCCGATACAGGAAAGCATGATAGGGTTAATGCCTACAGAGAGCGCTATGGGAATTGCTATAACAGGCATGATTGCAAGGCAGGGAATAGCTCCCGGACCAACTGCGCTGAGTACTGCGCCGATAAAAAAGGTGGCAATGCATATGACTACAGGATTGGTGCCCACCAGATGAATGATCTTTTTGGCAGTCAGTTCCAAAGTTCCGTTGGCCTTTACAATTCCGAAAAGGAATGTGATACCTGCCATTTGAAAAAACAGTGACGTACTGAAACCTTTAAGAAGGTCCTTTGAACTAACATTAAATAAAAGTCCAAGTATCATTGATAGTGCAATGCTCACGATACCAACATTCATATTTTTAAAGTATCCAAGCGCTATGGCAACAAGAAGTGCCAAAAGTGAAATAACCGCCAAATTCATAATTTTCCTCCATAGATTAGTGAAAGCCATATTCATCCAGGCTTGTACCTAACTCTTCAAATAAGTGTGATAGTTGATTTTTAACTATTGCCTTTTTTTAATATGAAAATTCTTTCGTATATCAATCCTTAAACACTATGCAAACAGGACTCTCAGTGTGAATGATATTCCCTGTGTAATACATCTGCCCCCTTGCTGCATCAAGAGTGAATTCCACGATAGTATCGGAGTCTTCATTGGCAACGTAAAACTTTGAATAATCTTTATTGAAGGTCATGAATCTGGGCGTAAGCCCAAGAGTCGGATACCATCCGAGAGTCGATATATATCCGGTATCCTGGTTTACTCTGTAAAGCACTATGGACTCATGCATTCGGTTGGATCCGATAAGGATTGAACCATCCTGATTGAGAAGTGATGCACTTGCCTGTCCGTCACCTGTATACGTCTCCGGAAGTGTAGGAAGATACTGTCTCGGAGTAAGCTTTCCTGTTTCAGGATCAAAGGCAAAATACTCCATTGTATTTCCCCATTCATTAATGAGGTATGCCCACTTGTTGTTGGGATGTATAGCTATATGACGAGGCTCTGCGCCCTTTCTTGCCTTGAACTCATCTGTCTGTGTAAGGCTTCCGTCCTCAGCATTGAACTTAAGAACCTTGACCTGACCATAGCCCTGATCTCTTCCCTGATAAACAACAAAAAGGTAAGTCTGTGTCTGATCCCATATGCACTGGTGAGCGAAGGAGTGGCTGCCTTCTTTGATACCTGGCGCAAAATGAACAAACACTATATCTCCAAGTGAGCCATCATCGTTTCTTTTGATAACATACACTCTTCCACCCTGAAGAGTCGCAACCAGAAGATACTGATTGGTCTTATCCGGCGTGATAAATACAGGATTCCTACCATCCACAGTATCGATGGTGTTGATATGCTCCAGAGTATGGTCTTCTTTGATTCTGTAGCTTGAAACCTGAGTGAAATCCCCATGAACTGAATAGAGGTATTTTTCCTCCAGGTCCATGCATTGATAGGACGGGTTGTCCAGAGTTTTCAGGGTTTGGATCTCCTTCCATTCACCCGTACGATCATTGATTTCAAATACTCTTAATCCTTTTCCACGTGCATTTCGTAATTCCGTGGATCTGCAGCCAACATACGCGTAACTCATAAAAATCTCCTTCACTAATTTCATATGATGATGTGGCATTTTACATAAACAGTACTTGGGCTCACTTGTCATCCTCATGCCACAACTTCTCTTTTTACACGACATTGCATATCTTTCACGCTCACAATGCCACTGCAATATTTACTTATTCCTCTATTATTCCCTGATCCACCAGCTGCTGCTTCAGATGTCTGAGCTGTCCTCCATCAAGAATGGTTTCCATTTCGGCGTCTGAAATCTCAAGCTTACAATCAAAACTTATACCCTTTGTCTTGTCACGGACGGTGACCTTTCTTGTCTTGATCTGCTCAGGGAAGTTGTCTATTTCAAGTTCATCCAGAAGCTCAAGCTTGTCGTAATCCTCATTGTTCATAAAAAGCATGGGCACGATGCCATGGTTTATGAGATTACCTTTATGGATGCGGGCAATGCTCTTGGCAATAACACACTTAACGCCAAGGTACATAGGATTGATGGCTGCATGCTCACGGGATGAACCCTGACCATAGTTCTCACCACCGATGATGATGGACTTTCCGAGGTTTCTCGCTCTCTCGGAAAACTCAGGATCATAACGGTTGTAGCAGTACTTTGACATAAGTGGAATGTTGGATCTCATGGAAGAGAACTCAGCTCCGGCAGGGGTAATGTCATCGGTAGAGATATTGTCACGCCCCTTAAGAGAGATTCTGCACTGAAGATTCTTTTCGGGTTTTTCAGGCACAGGAAGACTTGCGATATTCGGTCCCTTGACTACTTCTATCTTTTCAGCCTCTTCCTCAGGAAGCGGCTTTATGAGCATGGAATCGTCTACGAAATAGTGATCCGGTTCATGGACCTCTGCCAGTTTCTTCACATCGTCTCCCATAACATCCCAGGCTGATGCAAATGTTCCCTTAATGGCAGTAGCTGCTGCAGACTCAGGTGAAACTAAATAAATATTGGCATTTGGTGAACCTGCGCGACCACGGAAATTACGGTTTGAAGTACGAACTGCGATACCGTTTGTAGGAGGAACCTGTCCGATGGCACAGCATGGGCCGCAACTAAGCTCCATGATACGTACGCCGGCGTCAACCAACATATCAAGGTATCCGTCCCTCATAAGCTGTTTCAGAATCTGCTTGCTGGCAATACCTGCGGTGCACTGGACATTCTCATCTACATGATGGCCCTGCATTACAAGAGCTGCCTTTGCAAAGTCAGAATAGGATCCGTTTGTGCATGAGCCCATAAATACCTGATGAACCACCGGATGCTCCTTGAGAGAACTGATGGGAATAACATTGTCCGGCTGATGAGGAAGAGCTATAAGCGGCTCAAGAGATGAAAGATCAAGCTCCATTACCTCATCATATTCAGCATCAGGATCCGGTCCCATCTCAATAAATTCATCACCTCTGTCCTGAGCTTCCATGAATTTCTTAACCACATTATCAGCAGGGAATATGGAAGTGGTTGCTCCCATCTCTGCACCCATGTTTGCAATGGTTAATCTCTCCGGAACCTCGAGGGTTTCAACTCCCGGTCCCACATATTCGAATACCTTTCCGAGACCGCCCTTGATGGTTACGCGGCGAAGCATTTCAAGAATAACTTCCTTGGCATTTACACCCGGACGGAGACGGCCAGTAAGATTAACTTTAACTACCTTGGGCATCGTTAGTCTCATGGGAAGACCGGTCATAGCAGTAGCAACATCCATACCACCAACACCGATTGCAAGAGATCCTACAGCACCGCTTGAAGGCGTATGTGAATCTCCACCCATAAGGAGCTTTCCAGGAGCCGCAAATCTGCAGGTGTGGACCATATGACAGATTCCGTTACCTGGTCTTGATACATAAACTCCATACTTCTCAGCCGCAGTGCGAAGATAGATGTGATCATCCGGCGTTTTAAAATCTATATAAAGAAGGTTATGATCAAGATTTGAAACCGAGATCTCTGTACGTGCTCTCTTAAGTCCTATCTGCTCAAATGCAAGATAAGTCATAACCGCATTTATATCATGTGTAAGTGTCTGATCAACTTTTACAAATACATCCTCTCCCGGCGTCATGGACCCTGATGCAAAATGTGACTTTATTATTTTTCTGGTAAGTGACTCTCCCATTCTTTTCCTCCTGAAAGTTAATCATTTCTTCCGATATTCTGATTTTAACTTCTAACCCTTTGGCAGAAGAAATATAATAAGCTCATGATGCCATTCCAAAAAGTGATGCCCCTCCAAAATAAAAGAGTCCTCAGGTATGGTTCTCATGGTTAGAAACCGTTCCCGAGGACTATAGAACATATGTCATGCCGAATGTCCGGTTGATGTACTTTCCCATAAAGCAAAAAAGCGCCTCCGATTTCTCGGAGACGCTTTTTTGTAAGGGGGGCAGCCCCCCCACACTTACAAAATTCTTAATTGAGGTTTTCGACAGTCCGGCAAACTGTCAGAAATGGTCAATGATATAAATTCATCAGATAGGCATAAGGCCGATTGCTACAGCGAAGAGCATGCAGATGATTGAGAAAGCCCAAACATATCCGAAGGATGCCTTGATGTGATCCTTGATATCAACCTCGGCAACACCGACACCAAGAAGTGTAGCAGGTACCATAGGGCTGATGAAGGTAGCACAGTTACGGCAAACAACCATTGCGATTGCGATTGGAAGTGCATCAAGTCCGAAGGATGCGCCGATGGCGATCATAACAGGAAGCATTCCGTAGAAGTAAGAATCTGTATCAAATGCAAGAGCAAGAGGAACAGAAAGGATACCGATAACAAGTGGAAGATGAGTTCCGAGTGATGCAGGAAGGATCATAGTGATGATCTCAGCCATGTTTGAAACAACAGATGTGATCTGCATCTCAACACCCGGCTTAGCGATAGCTGCTGCGCCGTCAGCATTGAAACCATAAACAAGGATACCCATAAGTACAGCTGCGCCCATAAGTGTTGAACACATCATAAGAGCAGGACCTGCATGACGGTTGATGATCTTCTTCTGCATCTTAACAGGTGTGTAGTTAACAAGGATTGCTGCTGCAACACCAAGCATGAAAGGTACATAGCTTGGGAACTGATCCCAGACAAGAAGTGCGATAACTGCAATTGTAAGGCAGATGTTGAATACGAAAAGCTTAGGTCTTGCAAGCTCATTGTCCTGCTTGATCTCTGTACCTTCCTCAGACTCCTCAACTACAGCTTCCTTAGCAAGCTTACCGTTAAGTCCGGCACCTCTTGCCTTCTCCTGGAAACCTGCAAGAACAGCATGTCCGAGACAAAGAACGATACCGAAAACCTGGATAGGAATGATTGTTCTCCAGAGCTGACCTGCCTCGATACCAAGAACTGAAGCAGCTCTCATGGTAGGACCTGCCCATGGCATAAGGTTAAGAACACCCATTGAAAGAACGGCACATCTGAGAAGGGTTGTCTTTCTCATATGCATCTTCTTGTAAACAGGAAGCATTGCAGGAACTACGATAAGGAATGTTGAAGCTCCGCCACCGTCAAGGTGTCCGATAAGAGCGATAACGGCTGTCATAACAGTTACGCCGATAACATTGTCACCTACAAGCTTCATAAGCTTATCGATGATTACGTCAAACATTCCGGCATCAGTCATGATACCAAAGTAAAGCACTGAGAATACAAACAGTGCAGCGGTTGCTCCGGTACTTCCGAAACCACCCTTGATGAGCTTTCCGATCTGACCGATGTTGTAGTAGCCGCCAAGCACGAGAATAACTGCAAGGATTGACGGGAATACGATGAACGCGATACTAGGAATAGTTTTGCTCTTAAAGAGCGTTACGACGATGGCAATGATCGTCAGAAATCCAAGAATACCAACTACGGTTGTACTCATTGATTTTCCCCCTTTGAATTTTAACTGAAACGAAGCATTCTTTTTCCGAAACGCTGTCGCTTATTGATTTTTACATGAGGTATGTTAATAAATTAACCTTAACTGCATATCGTGTATACATTAATATTCCTTAATCTGAACCTTACAGTTTGTTAAGGTTCTCCATGTTTCCGGAGATACGTTCCGCAAGACTAATGATCTCCGTCGCCGACACCGGTTTTTCCATGTAGCCGTTGATGATGCCGCGCTTTCTGGACTCCACTATCTCCCTGTCTATGGTGTCTGCCATTATGATTTTTAATGCTTCCTTTTCCTCCGTAAACTCAGACATGAAGATCTCGATACCGGAATAATGTCCCACGGACTCATCTATAAGTATTATATCCGGCTTCATCTCCTTTAAGGATTCCCGCAGAGTTTCCACAGAATCGCACATTACCGCATGGATAAAGTCCTTTTCATTAAGGGTATCTTTAAGGATGGAAAGGATCCTGTGGTTGTCGTCCGCCACCAGTATCTGGATTTTTCTGACAATGTTTCCGGCCGTAACATTATCAGCTTTCCCTGAGGCTGTGCCCTCCGTCACATAAGCCTCTTCCACGATGCCATCCACAATTATATCCTTCGCATCATTCGCTCCACTGGTAACATTTAACGTTTTACTCTTTGACTTCAGATCATCTTTGTTAGCTTCAGTCTCCACCACAGGGAAATGCACATAGAATGTAGTTCCTTTTCCCACTTGAGAATCGATATGTATAAAGCCTTTATGGGCATCAACAATCTGCTCTGCCAGTGCAAGTCCGAGACCCGTTCCCTCACCGGATTTCTTTGTGGTGAAGAAGGGTTCAAATATCTTCTTTTTGACCTTGTCGCTCATTCCCGAGCCATTGTCTTTTATTTTAAATACAAGATATCTTTTGAAAAGAGTTCCTTTCGGAAGCTCTTTAAACTTAATATCCGAATGGTCCTTAATATAAGCAGACAAACTCAGGCATCCATCATTTTTATCGCCTATTGCCTGTATGCCGTTAACTGCAATATTCAGAAGCACCTGGTTTATCTGGGTGCTGTTTCCGAGGATGAATTCATCCTTAACGCGGTTCTCTTTTTCCACAGAAACATTTTCGGGACATATGGAATCCGTCATCCGGAAGAATCTGCTAACCAGCTTAAAGGCTTCAATGTTTCTGAATATGGTCTCGGCATTTTTCCTGCTCATGGCAGACATCTGATGAACCACATCCTTTGCTTTTTCCGATGCCTGAAGTATCTCTTTCGCACTGTCATATTCATCGGAATCCTCCGGCAGGGACATCATGAGAAGCTCGGCATGTCCCATGATGGGGGTAAGGAAATTATTGAACTCATGGGCAATGCCTCCGGTCATGGTACCCATGATCTGCAGCCTCTGCTGGTGGGCGATGGCATTTTCACTACGATGCATTTCCTCCAGCACCTGATTAAGGTTTTTCAAATAATTGATCTCCCTGGCTGCTCTTGTGTTCTCCGAAATAAGTTTCAGCATGCCCACGAAAGCAATCAAAAATACCATGAGAATGCCGGTGGCCACCAGCAGGATGCCGCTGAAGCCATTGAGAATGGGGCGGTAAAAATCATCATAGTCAACCACGGCGCTGACCACCCAGAAATCATTCCCCACCTTTGCGGGACTGTAGGCGCTTATCTTTCGTACTCTTGGGACACCCTCTTCCATCCACCAGTAGGAATAGTAATCCGCAACTCCCTCTTCCCCTCGGTTCTGATCATCAAGAAGTTTCTCCAGACTTCCGTAATCAAGCCCCGGATACATCTCCATTCGTCCGGAAATGACACTTATGCCCCATTGATCCTTTGATGGGTGCATCAGCATGAGATTGTTGGAATTCTTGATGACAATGTATCCGTTTGTACCTATGTGGATATCCGAAATTACATTTTCGTAGTACTTGTCTTCATCTATTACCAAGCCAATGCTGTAGCCCTCTACAGTATCACTAAGCCTTTTCTTAAATATAAGGGTATTACGGTCTTCTCCTCTTTTTCCCTGCCAGAAAGTGATGCCATCCCCGGCATCGGTCACAAACTGAAGCTCCGTAATCACAAGTTCTTCGGAAGAAGCTTCACTTCCTGTATAAGCATTATCAGGAGTTTTTTTTCGGTAAAAATCCGTAACTCCGCCTTTGTCGTCAAAATCTGCCTCAAATATGCTCATGGGAACAGCCGACCTCAGGATATTGCCATCCTTGTCCTCGAGGTAGACATTAACTGCAAAATCAAGATTATTTTCCACATACTTTTTTATGATGGTATCTTTATCCGCACCATCTCTTATATCAGAGAAAAACTCAAGCTCCTTTATATAGTTTTCCATATCGGAACTCATGTTGCGGCTTAAGGTTTTAGCCATAAGCAGCAGCTGGTCTTGCTGGTTTTTCATAAGAGTATTTCTGTAGTCACGGAAAATCTTAATCCCAGCTATAAGCAAAAATCCGGTGATAAGGATACCCGTCAAAGCAAGTATCATGTATTTCCAGTTTATCTTTTCATTTTTTCCGATTATGCCTGAATCCGGCTTTTCTCTTTCGTTTATCATATGTCTTTAACCCTTTGGAATTGATCTATAAGAATGTCCTTAACTCGTATCGATATCCCAGGAGATAAGAAAAACAAATTTCCTTTTAAACATAGCTTATATCATTTAAGCCTCTGATAAACATTAATAATTGTTAAGATTTGAATATTGTATTAAGATAGGAGTCGTGTAATATGAATTGACTGCACTATTTAGTTGGCCGCTCCGGATTGGATTTTCATGACAGTTTATGCGGCCTTAAAAAAATTATGAGAAACAGGCTGTGCTTAATTAATCGCACAGATACGATATAGGTGAATAATGTCTGATAAAGTTTTGATAGTTGATGATGATGTAAATATTTGCAAGCTTCTGGAAAAGGTGATGCACAGCAATGAGCTTGAGTCCGAAACCGCAAACTCAGGTGAGGAGGCGCTGCAGAAGATCGCGAAGGAGCATTATGACATAATTCTGATGGATGTCAATCTCGGTGATATGGAAGGATTTGATGTTATAAAGAAGATCAGGGCGGACCATGTATCCACTCCGGTTATCATCATCTCCGGGCGAAATGAGGATTACGATTCGGTCTATGGGCTTTCCATCGGTGCGGATGATTATATTACCAAGCCTTTCCGCCCCATGATTCTGGGGGCCAAGGTTAAGGCTCTCATTCGACGTAACCGGCAGGCTTTATCCGATAGCACCTCTGTGAACAGTAATTCCATAACTGTTGGGGATTTTTCCTATGACACTTCTTCCATGCGTTTTTATAAAGATGGAGAAGAGTTGTTTTTGTCCTCAAAGGAGGCGGCTTTGTTCCTTTTATTCCTGAAGAATCCCCAGCAGGTTTTCAACAAGGACGCAATCTACGAGCATGTCTGGGGCAATGCCATCGCCGTTGATGATAATGCTATCATGGTTTACATCAACAGGCTCCGCAGCAAGGTTGAAAAGGATCCAAAAAAGCCCGCTCACATAGTTACTGTGAGGGGGCTGGGGTATCGGTTTGTACCGTGAGATATATAAATGGTACGAGCCGGAGGACATACATTTAAAGGCGGGTCGCCTTTAAATGTATGCCCTCCGGCTCTCACTTTTTCTCTAACGGTAGATTAAAGAGCAAATAGGAATCCACCGGGGACGACTGTTCAAATTATTTGATTGCGTTTGTTCTTATGATATCGAGGAAACGCTGGTCGGCTCGGGATAGGAAGGCGCCTTTTACGGTTGTGATGCAGAGGCTCCAGTAAGCGGAATATTTGTCATCGATTGAGAGGTAGGCCGGTGGGTTGTCGTATAGGTTGACGTTTATGTAATCCGAAGGAAGAAGGGTGAAGCCGATGCCTTCGGCGGCAAGCTTCTCAAGGGTCATGTAGTTTCTGGATACGAATTTTATCACCGGATGTATGCCGGCTTTTTTTATGACGGAATCCGTGACATGACGGATTCGCTGTTCTTTATGAAGCGTCAGAAGGGGATGATCCTCCAGAAGCTTTACATCGAGAACCGGATAGGTGTAGCCTTCCCTTGGCACAGCAAGCTTAACAAGGGGATCTTTTTTCGAAATCGCGATAACGAAAGGATGTCTCGCAAGTATTTCGTAATTGAGAGATGGGTTAGGCTCGTTATCTTCAACCGGAGCATGCATTATGGAAAAATCCAGGTCTCCGGAGATAAGCTTTTCTTCCTGAAGTTCGGTTGATCCCTCAAAAATATCAAGATCAATTCCGGGACACTCCTCTTTGAATTGCGGCATCACCATTGGAAGCATTATCGCCCCAAGATGATTTGTGATACCGAAACTGATATGACCGGTTTTCAGATCATTCATATCACTGATCTCAGCTTCAAAATCATCGTAGATTTTCAGTATCGTGCAGGCCATCTGATAATATTTCTCTCCTGCATAAGTGAGCCTGAGTCCGTCGGAACCTCGGATAAAGAGACGCGTTCCTATAGTATCCTCAATTCTTTGAAGTGACTGAGACAGGGAAGGCTGTGCAACAAAAAGTTTCTTTGCAGCCTTGGAAATATTATGGGTGTCGGCAACTGTTTTTACATATAATAGTTCTCTGGTCGTCATAGGGAATACCTTCTAAAAATCAAAGTATCATAGTCATTAACAATATTCTATCATGAATGTCGTAAATTTATTCAATATTTATAACTTCTGAATATTAAATTTGTGTAATCAAGTTTATAATGCCCTTAGATAAAATCTTTAAAACCGAAAACCTGGAGTGTCTATGGTGTAGTTTGAAAAAATGTATCAGATAACCATAGATGATTTCACATGATCAATACTGATGGAGGTTACCATGTTCAGTGAACTTGTTGCAAAAAACAGAAGCTACAGAGGATATAATGAAGAAAGAAAAATATCGGAAAAAGAACTTTTTGAAATCCTGGATGACGCACGACTTGTTGGTTCTGCGGCAAACAGACAGCCGGTAAAATATTATATTTCCAATGACAAAACAGAGGTTGATGAAATTCTCAAGTTGACAAAGTGGGGAGGAGCCCTTCCGGAACTTCATCTTCCAAAATTCGGAACACATCCCACAGCCTTTGTCATCATGCTGCAGGACACAGATATTCAGCCAAACACTCAGGCTGTGCTCATTGATGTTGGTATAGCTGCCCAGACCCTTCTGCTTTCAGCTACAGAAAAAGGCCTCGGCGGTCTCATGATAAGAAACTTCGAACTTCAGCCTTTGACAGAGCTCCTGAATCTACCGGAAAATCTTGTTCCTATTATGGTGATAGCCCTCGGCGAACCCGCCGAAAAAGTAAAACTTGTTGATATCCCAAAGGACGGAAACATCAACTACTACCGCGATGAAAGCGGCACCCACTTCGTTCCCAAGCGAAAATTAGAAGATATAGTAATCGACAAAAACCACTAGAAAACCGGCGGGAAATCCCGCCGGTTTATTCTCAGTCCTTCGGCCTCATATAGAAATTACCGGCCAGCTCCGTAGTTCTGAAAGAATTCACAAAAGCATTCTCATCGATCTCTTTAGTCTTAAGGATGACTTTCTTTGCGTCATCAGCTCCGATAACCGAATAAACTATGTGAAGCTGCTTATGCTCATGGGCTCCCTGAGCAGTCATCAAAGTTGCGCCGTGATGACTGATTTCAAAAATCATTTCTGATATTTCTTCAGGCTTATCCGTGATTATGAACAGTGTCTGTCTCTGATATGCCCGGTAGAAGGTCTGTAAAGTCTGGGTGGAAACGTACTGGAAAACAATGGAGTACAGCGCCTTATCCCATCCGAAAAGGATACCGGCAGCTGCCAGGATGATAACATTAAAACCTAGGACCAGATTCCAGGTTTCCATGCCCCTCTTCTGGCTTAAGTAGATGGCGATAAAATCCGTACCGCCGGAGGTAGCATCAACGCTTAAGCACAGGCTCACAACGATACCATTAATGATACCGCCGAAAATCGCAATAAGAAGGGTATCATAGGTTATGACATGTCCGGGCAGCATATCTGTCAGAAAGCCTGTACATAGGATCATGATCAGGGAATAAATAGTGAACTTTTTTCCTATAAATTTGAAGCCTATATATACCGGAATAAAATTCAGTGCGATATTCACAACAGAATACGGAATTTCAAAATGGAAATACAACTGGCAAACTCTCTGAATAAGCACTGTGAGTCCGGTTACTCCTCCCGGATACAGGCCCCCTGTACGCACAAAGGTTTTAATGTTTATCGCCATCAGCATTGATGCTATCAATACCACGATAAGTCTTTTTAGATCCTTCTTGACATCAAATTTCATCTTAATCCCCATTCCACCGCTTTGGGTCTGCGTCATAAATCATGTTGAAAACTATTTCTCACACTAACCTTCATTCCGCCATTTTGAATCAGCAGCACAAATAGTAATGAAAGGCATTCCTAAATTATTTTACCTGTGATTTATCTCGTAAACCAGATCCTTTAAAACCTCAGAATTTCTCTGCCAGATGCCGTCAATGTCTGTGTCCGGCAGCGGGCATGAACCGATTCCCACTTCTATGGTAACCGAAGGGATACCCTTTAAGGCAAGAAACTCTTTATATGAGCCGGAGCCTACGCTGTTTTTGTTTGTGGAAGCCGCTCCCAGGATATATCCTGTGTCCTGCTTCACAAGCTCCGCAAGCTGTTTGCTTCTTGCCTCTACTCCCTCGGGAGCTCCTCCAAAGGACCAGTAAACTACGCTTCCCTGCGCATGATAGTTGATAACCTCATCAAAAGAAGCCTCATTCAATACCTTTATAAGTGCCTGAGTCTCTGCCTCAGACTCCGCTGACGGCCCCTTATAGTACTCATATGAAGGGTAATATCTTGAATCGTCAAGCTCCTTCCAGCCTATGGAGAAATTTCTGTTAATGTCTACGCCGTTAGCATTGTTCTTCCATCTGCGATAGTACCAGTCTGTGTCTCCTGTATAGTTTTCCCTTTGCTGATCGTGCTGGATCATGGCTTTGAGATTGCCGAGGATCGTCTGGCTCTTTACCTTTGAAGCTCCAAACTGGCTAAGGACAGCACCATCCGGATTGACCATCGGAATCACATGAATGCAGGTGGTCTGAAGAAGGGAGGCCACGCCCTGACCTTTAAATCCTCCGCCATTTTTTGCCATGGACAAAAGATCATGAATCTGTCGCATTACAAGCTGAGAAGTAATGTACTCTCTTCCATGTGTGGTTCCTGTCAGCAGTATCTGGTTTTCCGCAGAGGGTTCCCCCACAATCAATTCATATATATTTCTGTTGTCAGCACTGACTCCAAGTACAGAAGACTTTACCACACTACCGTACTCCGAAACAAGTCTTGATATATCCGATTCAAAATTCTCATAGGTATAAGTTGTGACAGCATCACAGTAGTAGCCATTAACAGGGGTTCCGTATATGTTTGTGTTAAAAGGGCTGAGTACAGATGCCGTTGAACCCGGGGCAGATGATGCAGGTGTAGTCGTGAATGCTGCCGTTGAAGATGAACTTCCGGAAGATTCACCTGAAGCTGATGATGCCCCCGGCACACCCGGTCCCGAAGTATCAAGCCCGATATTCAATGCTTCCGCTCCTCTTGCAGGACCTGTTTCGGCAACGGCAACAGCTCCTGTTCCTGACACTGTCAGAGACATAGCTATAAGTATAGATGTTAATACCTTACTGATATTTCCTTTCATTATGATCTCCATTCCGCCGCTTTCAGCCGGCTGTACAAATAGTGATGTGAAGTATTTTCATATCCTCTTATGTATTTACTGTAAATTTTATTCCTTTATTTCCCAAATTTTACCACAAAAAAACTCCCACATTCGAAACTGCAGGAGTTTGTAAGAAAATATCAATTCTATTGTCAAAACCGGTATGTCCGGAAAGGCACACTTTCTATCACAACCTGATAAGATTACAGGATCGGTATGTCGTCATATCAAACTATCACAGATATAGGCCGGTACAATCCTATACGATTACAATTCCGGCACATTTCAAAGACTTAAGGTCATAGACATTACCACTCTCAACCCCGACCACTACCGGTCTCAGAAGGAATTGCGGATTTCGCTGTACAACCCTTGCGGTTTCACCGTTACTAAGCTGAACGTTGGAATCCACCGGATAAAGGATCATCATCTGCATGAAGCTGTTCAATGCATCCATATCCAGTTCGTTTGTCATGGCCATGAGCATCTCTACCGCCTCTCTGGGAGACTTTCCTTTTTTATAGGGTCTCTCAGTCACAAGGGCATCAAAGATATCGGCCACAGTCAGAAGCTTTGCATATTCATGTATATGATCGGCTGTTGCCCCATATGGATAGCCGCTTCCATCGATCTTCTCGTGGTGCTGGAGCATGGCGATCTTAACATCCATAGGAATCTCATCATTTTCAGCCACCAGCTGATAGCTGTAGGTGCTGTGCTTTTTCATGACTTCAAATTCTTCAGAGGTAAGCTTTGCGGGCTTGTTCAGAATTTCCGGAGGCACCAGAGTCTTTCCTATATCATGCAAAAGTCCTGCCATGCCTACCTCAAATATTTCTTTTTTACTCTTTCCCTGCTCTTTTGCCAGTACCATACTTATGGATGCCACATCCACACTGTGCTTAAAGGTATACTCGTCACTGCATTTTAGGGCGTTAATATTGAGGGCCACAGCATTATTCTTTTCTATGGCACTCATAAGATCATTGGTGATACTTGTTGCAGCCGCAGCAGTTTCTTTGGGATCAGGATTCTGGTATATAAGTTCAATTCCCTTGGAAATACGTTTCCTGACTGAAGATTCAAGTACCACTGTCGGAGGATCGGATTTTCTCAGTTCTTTCACCATATACTCGGCAGCCGTTGATAATTTATTCGGACTCTTATTGGCCTGCCCTGATTTTATGGTGACATACTGAACCCCGCTCTTCTTGAGCTCATCAATTGCATATGGAGTAACAACTGTTCCGGGCTCAATGAGAATACGTCCCAGTCTGTCCTCTATGGACTTACCTATAACCATCCCGGACTTAAGTTTATCAATGGAAATTTCTAAATTGCTTGTCATGTCTTCCTCAATTGCGGAAAATGTCTGAAAAAAAAACTACCGTTACACTATTAAATATTCCAATAATACTATATTTTATCATAATTCCAACCTTTTGAATATTGTAAAACCCCGGAATAGAAAATCTTTTCCGAAAAAAAATAACAGTCCACCCATATTCCAAAACTTAAATGCATCTGATTTCCTGTGAATAAAACCTCAAAATATATTGAAATTCCTCGCATATTGCCTTATTAAATAAAACCAAACCGTCGACTAAACATATAGCAATGATTTTGATAATCAATCAAGGAGACGTGAACATGAAAATAAATGATTTTTGCAACATGCAGGAGCTTTCATCCATAACACGAAACTGGTCCAAACTTACAGGCCTTAAAGTAGATATCACCGATACCGACGGAAATGTTATCGCAACTTCCATGGATTCTTCACAGGATGCTCCGGATCCTGGACTTTCAGAGAGCGAAACTGAAAATCCCGATTCAACCTATGCACGTACCGCATCTGTTGAGCTTAAGATCCGTGACGAAGTTGTGGGTACAGTAACCGTAACAGACCCGGATGAGACAAAAGCTGATTTTTCTGTGGTTGTACCTTTGATCGACAGCCTTTTAAACGGCTATGTTTCAAACCAGTATTACGTTTATGCCAATGATAAGGTTCTGTCACGTCTTTCCGATGGCATCAAAGAAACTAACGGTCTGGTTAAGAAAGTTATTTCCAGTACCAATACCCTTAAAGGCATCCAGAAACGCCAGAAGATAGTTGCCATCAATGCAAGTATCGAAGCAGCCCGGGTAGGACAGGCAGGTCGTGGTTTCGCCGTTGTAGCTGAGGAAGTAAAAAAGCTCTCTGATGCAAGTTCTGAAGCAAATGACAAGATCGAACGCGTTGTTACTCAGATAAAAGACGTTGTTTCTACTCTTTCTCTTGATAAAGATGATAAAGCATAAAAAAACATGAAGAAAAAACTTCTAACGTCGCTATTGCTTCTCAGCATAGCGACGACTATTGTCTCATATCCTATATATAGTTACGGAGCTGAAGAGTCAACCGAAGAAGCTGCTGTCTCCGAAGAGGGCGCAGAGGGAGAAGAGGTTACTGAAGAAGTAGAAACCGATGAAAATGGTGACCCAATAGAGACCACCACAGAGCCTGAAACAACGGCACCTGATCTAAGTTACTTTGCTATAGTAACTAACCCTGAGGGCGCAAAATTCTATCAGGAACCATCAGTTGACAGTGCTTACAGCATTAACATCCCTATCCCCCAGAATACAGTTCTTCACATCATTGAGAATGCAAGAGATCCTGACGGGGTACTATGGGGTTATACCGTCTATGCAGATCTTAAGGAGGGCTATGTAAAACTCGAGGACCTCTCTCATATACAGGCAAAAACTGCAGCAGAAATGGTCCGGGATAAATTTAACGGCAACTGGGGAGAAGGCTTCGTAAAGGTCGACGGTAAAGGTTCACCTGTAACCTTCAATGCCATTACACCGGAAGAACTTAAAGAGGCCGAAGAAAGCAATGCAAACGATTCCGGAGGCAATAAATATAATGAAGATACCGGTGAGGTTTCCGCTGTTGTAGGTGAAACAAACGAAGACGGCAGTCCCGTTATAGACGTTACCATGAACACCGACGAGGCCGGAAACATCATTATAGATGAATCCGAATCGGAAAGCACCGAAGAAGCAACAGAAGAGAAGAAATCAGGAGGCTTCAACATACTATCTTTCTTTATAGGTTTCTTCACAGTCATATTCCTTGAAGGTCTCACAGCAGGAATCCTTATCCTACTCAAAACCCTCAAGAAAAAGAAGAAAGCAAAAGCCGAAGCCGCTGCCGGCGAAGCCCCCGCAGCCGAAGGCGAAGAAGGAGGCAAGAAAAAAAAGAAAGGCCTCAAACTCCCGAAAATCAAACTTCCAAAAATCAAACTCCCCTTTGGAAAAAAGAAAAAGAAGAAAGCTGAAGCCGAAGAATAATAATTCAAAGACTGTCCAACCATTTCCGGTTGGACGGTCTTTTTTACTTCCCCCTTGCCATAACCTTCCCCCATTTTAGGATGTCCCCCATGTATCATGTTCGTACCGCTTTTAATAACGTAAAGAAAATGCAGGAGATGTACGACATGATTCAATATGTGAAGAAAATGGAAGGGATGTGTGGCATGATTCAATACGTGAAGAAAATGCAGGGGATGGGCGACTAGGCTTGCGAGTTGAAAGAACAGCCGGTTTGGCATGTACGGCACAGACGCACGTCAGTGCATCTGGGACGAACATGCCAAGCCGGCTGTACTTTCAATCTCGTGGGCCGTCGCACGTCCCCTGCATTTTCTGGCCCATTTCAACCACGTGGGCCGTCACGCATCCCTTCCATTTTCTGTACCATTTCACCACCTACCCCGTCTCCCATCCCCTGCATTTTCTGTACCATTTCACAATGATACAAAAAGGACAGCCGCCACGCTTTAGGGGAACGTTCTGGCGACTGCCCTTACATTGGGGATGTTTATATAAAGTAGAGTCCTACTTCATACACTTTGTTTTTGTCCCAAATCAATACTTGTCTGCCCCATTAGGTGAAGCATAAGACTTAAATGATACTGACGCAGGATCAACATTGGTGAGATCCATTCCATCAAACTCGGAAGGGATGAATCCATCACTTTGACTTGGCGGAATATATGGAATCTCCTTCTTTGGCTTAGGAGCCGGTGCCTTAGGTTTTGGCGCATCCGGTTTCTTTGCAGGTGCTGCTGCAGGTTTAGGCTCTGCCTTTTTAACAGGCGCAGCTGCAGGTTTCGCAGTTACCGGTGCGGTCTCAGTCTTCTTAGGCTCCTCCGTCTTTACAGGGGCCGAAGCCGGAGACTTCACAGGAGCAGATGCTGCAGGTTTGGGCTCTGCCTTCTTAACAGTTGCGGTCGCAGCCGCTGCTGCAGGTTTGGGAGCAGATGCTGTCGGTTTCGGAGCAGCTGCCGGTTTAGGTTTAGCCTGTGCCGTTGTCTGTGGCTTAACTACAGGCTTACTCTCAGCCTTCTTCGGAGCTACTTTAGCTGCTGTACTGCCCGTGTTATCATCCGTCATTACAGGAGGTATATAGTCTGTTTTCCTGTTGTTACTTCTATAGCTTGATGAACCACCCTTCAAACTGAATCTGCCAACCAGTCCGTTCATAACATTTGCCTGACCGGAAAGCTCTTCTGCCGCTGCTGCCGACTGCTCAGCCGTAGCAGAGTTGGTCTGAACTACCGAAGCTATCTGATCGATGCCCTCAGTGATCTGGGCAACGCCCTTTGCCTGCTCATCGGAAGCATTGGAAATCTCATCAACAAGATTTGTGATAAGAATTGATTTCTCAGTAACAGTTCCGATTGCAGAAACCGTTTCTTCAGAAATCTGTCCGCCTCGCTGTACAGCTTCAATTGTCTGTTCAATAAGTGTGGCTGTATTCTGTGCTGCTTCCTGTGATTTCTTTGCAAGGTTTCCTACTTCATCTGCAACCACAGCGAAACCTTTTCCTGCGGCACCCGCTCTTGCGGCCTCAATTGCTGCATTAAGAGAAAGGATATTGGTCTGGAAAGCGATGTCATCGATTGTCTTGATGATCTTGCTGATTTCATTTGACTTATCAATGATATCGTCCATGGCCGATGACATTTCCGTCATCTTATCGTTTGAAAGCTTCATGGCCTGTCCGGCAACGGCACCAAGCTCGGAAGCCTCCTTTGCCTTTGATGCTGTAACCTTAACCTTGTTTGAAATCTCATTCATGGTTGCGGAAAGCTCCTGAACAGATGATGCCTGCTCAGTGGAACCCTGTGCCAATGCCTGAGCGCCGTCAGAAACCTGCTCTGCTCCGCTTGATACCTGATCTGAAGACTCTCTGATATCAAGTAAAGTCTGATTAAGGTTTTCAGTTATGGACTGCATGGAGCCAAGAAGCGGTGCATATGCTCCAACATAATTATTATCAGCATCTATAAGATCCACCTGGAAATTACCGCTGCTTATCTCTCCCAGTTTCTTTGAAAGATCTGTAATGATATTCTGTATTCTGTTAATGATTCCCCGGAGGCCATTGAAAGCAACTCCGATTTCATCGTTTTTGTCATATTTAAGATCGATATCAAAATTACCCTGAGATACTTCCGCTGCTGCAGATGAAATCTTTGAAAGAGGTGCCAGATTCTTCTTGACCATGGAATAAACAAGGCCCAAAAGGATCAAAACTATGATTATAGTTGCAACAATGATAGTATTTCTGATTCCGTTAGCCGCAGCATTAAACTCTCTTGTAGGAACCGCTGTCTGCACCCACCAGGTCCTCTTTCCCATGTTGAGAGGTGCATAAAAACGATTAACCTTCCCTGAGGAAGATGAAGTCACAACTTCGAAAGTGGTTTTATTTTCAAAATTTGCCTTGATCTTGTTGTAGGCATCTTCAGACACAGTATCCTTAAAATTCTTTCCGATAACATCTGTATGTGAAGAATAGAGAATATTCTCGTTTTCATTAATTATGTTGCTGTAAAGTGAAGGGAATGAATCATTATCAACATCCACAACACTGAATATGTCTGAATAGATATCAATGATAACAGCACCCACAATAGTATCCGTACTATCCTTTATAGGATAAAAGCCGGTGATCATATTGGTGCCGTCTTCTACGTAAGCATCTGAGAATCCGTTATGTCCTTCCGAGAAAGCTCTTGTATAATAATCTTCTTCCGAATATTCATCATATTCCAGGTTTTCTACAAGATTCTGCTCTGCATCATCCTTATTAACATATGGTGCATACTGCGGAATATCCTTGGAAAATGCTCCCGGCTCAAGCAGGAAACCTACTCCATATACCTGGTCGTTATCCCTGACTGCTTCAAACAGCTCATGAACTATGATGGTTTCAGCTTCAAAACGGCTTGGTGAAATGGGAGTTCCCGTAACACGGCTTATAAGATTAAGTCCTTTTCCGCTGGCTGTTTCAATACCGGATTTAACCTCTGAAGTCCAGCCTGTAGTGAAGGCTCCGTTAATGTCATCTTCCTTTTGGTTAATGATATCAATTGCGCTCTTCAGGCTATGATAGATTTCATTGGTTCTTACCAATATGGCGTCTACCTTATCGGCACTTGATACGGAATGCTCTATAAGGGAATCCGATGCAAATTTATCAATAGTCTTATTGGAAATAACAGTTACAAAAATCGTAAGTACCACAAGACATACAAAAATAGCCACACCTACAACCAAAGACAATCTCTGGCTGAGCTGTAAATCCTTCATCCCTGAATTTCCAGATCTTTTATTAAATTTCATATCTACTACGCCTCACTCCATGTTAAAACTGCGTACCTGTTACATAACCTTGTTATCGGCTGTTTGGCCGATCATTATAAGGATTTATAAGCGATTTATTTATTTTTCAAAGAGTTTGGAAAATTTCTTCCTTAATATAGTCAAAGAAATATGCGCAGACTTGGAAAAAATAACACTATTTCCCTTATATATGCTCATTTCTTCGTCGAAAGACTATTAAGGATGTCTGATGATAGCCATCAGAGCATTTTGGACAAATAACCGATCGATCAATTATTCAGAAGGATCTGAATCCAATCGAACGAAGGATCGTCGATAAGGAGTCATTATGCTTAATCTATATGGGAACGGAATCAATCTGACGGAACGCACGCTGGATTTTCTGTGGGGCAGACAGAACATCACCCTGAACAATATCGCGAACGTTGATACTCCGGGATATAAATCCAAGTTTGTTACTTTCGAGAATGTTATGGGAAGAAAAATCAGAGCTGCCCAGTTTCAGTCGGCAACAGCAAAAGAAGTCGAGAGGGCCATCGACAGTTCAAGAGCTACTGTTCATACAACAACAAATGAGTCCACAAGGCTTGACGGCAACAACGTAGATATGGACCAGGAACAGGTAGAACTTGTAAGGACAACTTATGAGTATCAGCTTATGGTCCAGTCTCTGAATAACGACTTCAGCCGTTTAAAGGAATCAGTGGCCACATTCTGATGCAGTTTACCGGAGGGTCCGCATTACACAGAAAATAAAAATAACCGTAATTTTAGAAAAATATTTTTGTATTATCATTTTTTCGTAAGATTACTCTTATTTTTTAAAAATGTTTTGACGAAATAGCTACTAGTGTTGAAATTGTTTAATTAAAGGTGGTACAGAATCATATGAATGCAGAAATGGAAGGAATGCTTGATACTTATCTCTTTGAGACTAATGGTCTTCTTGACCGTCTGGACGAGATCCTAATGGAAGCCGAGAAAGTCGGTGAATTCTCCACAGACAATGTAAACGAGATTTTCCGTATCATGCACACGATCAAGGGTTCAAGTGCGATGATGGAGTTAACTCCTATCTCCGTAATCGCCCATCGTATCGAAGACCTTTTCTTCTTCATCCGAGATAAGGGCATTGAGTTCCTTAATGAAGATCAGAAAAAGGGCCTCTTTGATCTGATGTTCAAATCAGAAGATTATCTCCGTGGTGAGGTCGGTAAGGTTGAAGCTGGTGAGGAAGTCGATCCGGATATAACCGAATTCCAGTCTGCTATCGAGGCCTACCTTCAGAAACTGAAGGACGGAGAAGCCGGTGCCGAAGGTGCTGCTGCCGCTTCAGGCGGTGATACAGCGGCTCCTGCAGCTGCAGGATCATCCAATCTTCCGGACGATCCAAGTGCACAGGTATTTATCCATATATTCCTTGAAGACGGAATCGGAATGGAGAATCTCCGTGCATTTATGATAGTAAATGCATTGAAGGAAAACGGAATTGATTTCCGTTTCTATCCTGCAGATATGGATCAGAATCCTGACAGTGCAAAGGTTATAATAGAGGACGGCTTCTATCTCGCGTTTGATTCATTGGATACAGCAAATATGGCAGAGGAAGGTCTGAAGACTCAGGCCTATATCAAGAGCACTGAGACTCTTGATGCTCCTAAGCCGGAGGACAAACCGGAGCCTGCTCCCGCAGCGGCGCCCGAACCTGCACCGGCTCCCGCAGCAGAAGCTCCTGCAGCAGCAGCGGCTCCTAAGCCTGCAGCTCCTGCTCCTGCTCCTGCAGCCGATAAGAAGCCTGCAGCAAAGAGCAACGCACCTGTTAAGTCCAGTCTTATCAGCGTTAACCTCCAGAAGCTGGATGCACTTAACGACCTTGTGGGTGAGATCGTTATCACAGAATCAATGGTAACCTCATCTCCTGTTCTCAATCAGCTTCCTCAGGAAGAAATGGACAGCTTCCTGAAGTCTGCAAGACAGCTTCGTAAGTTAACAGACGATCTTCAGGACATCTCAATGTCTCTCCGAATGGTATCCATCTCCGGTGTTTTCCAGAAGATGAGCCGTATCGTAAGAGATATGAAGACCAAGCTCAATAAGGATGTACGTCTTACTGTTATCGGTGAAGATACAGAAGTTGACAAGACCATCGTTGATGCAATCCAGGATCCTATCATGCACATCGTGCGTAACTCCATGGATCATGGTATAGAAGAAACCGCTCAGGAGCGTATAGCTGCAGGAAAGGATCCTCAGGGTGAGCTTATCCTTTCAGCAACACACACTTCCAGCGAGGTCGTTATAGAAGTTAAGGATGACGGTTATGGTATGGATCCCGACAAGCTTCTTCAGAAGGGTGAAGAGCGCGGTATCCTTACAAAGCCGAAGGATCAGTACTCCAAGAAGGAAGCTCTCGGTCTCATCATGCTGCCGGGCTTCTCAACCAACAAGCAGGTTACCGAATATTCAGGCCGAGGCGTTGGTATGGACGTAGTTAAGAAGAATCTTGAGTCCGTAGGTGGTACACTGAGCATTGACTCAGACCTTGGCAAGGGAACCACCATGACCATGAAGATTCCTCTCACACTTTCAATTGTTGATGGTATGAAGGTTGCTGTAGGTGATACTACATTTACCATCCCTATCGCCAACATCAGATCTTCCTTCAAGATCGATAATGTTGAGGTCATACGTGATGAAAACGGAAATGAAATGATTGACCGTGACGGAGAGTTTTATCCTATCGTTAAGCTCAATGAATTCTATAATATCCGCGGAAAGCATGACGACGATATGACCGAGGGTATCATGGTATGGGTTGAGTATGGAGACAAGAGCTGCTGCCTGTATGCAGATGAGCTTATAGGTGAACAGCAGGTAGTTGTTAAGCCGCTTCCTCAGTTTGTTTCGATCTTTGATCTGAAGTCACGAGGCATCAGCGGATGTACGATTCTCGGTGATGGCACCATCAGTATCATTCTTGACGTACTTGGCGTATACAATGCAGCCATCGAAAATGCCTGAGAGGAGGAGTATACATGGCAGAAGAAATTAATACACAGGCAACCACTTCCGAAGATGCTATCAAAGAGGAGCCTAAGAATTTACAACGTTGCCTAACTTTTGAATCAGGCGACTTGATCATGTATATGAGCACTGATTATGTTACTGAAATCATTACAGACCAGTACATAACAACTCTCCCACTTGTTCCTGACTATGTAAAGGGAATCATCAATCTGAGAGGTTCCGTACTTGCAGTTGTAGACATTCGTCTTCTTATGGGACTTGGCGCTACAGAATATACAAGTAAGACATGTATCATTATTTTAAATATTGAAAATGTACCTATCGGAATTGTTGTTGACAATGTGCGTCAGGTAGTTGATATCGACCTTGACACCGTTAAGCCTATTCCTATGAAGCGTCAGAAGAAGCTTCTTAACGGAATGCTCAATATGGATGACGGCACCGTCGCAATGTCATTTGACTGCGATGCACTTATCAATGCTAATGTCTTATAGTAAAAATCGGCAGCTATCCGGGCAAAACCGGATAGCTTTTTGCCATATAAAGAGGAACTCATAATGGTCACATTAACAGATGAAGATTTTAACCGTTTATATAAATATATACAAACAAACTACGGCATAGATCTCAGTAAGAAAAAGCAGCTCATAGTGAGCCGTCTTTCCAACTCTCTCACCGCTGACGGTTATGAAAGCTTCCATGATTTCGTGGAACTTATATTAAGCGGCAGGGATCAGGAATCAACTGTTTCCATGCTTAACAAGCTAACCACAAACTACACTTATTTTTTGCGTGAAAAGGAGCATTTTGATTTTCTGTGGAATACCATTCTGCCTGAGATGAAGAAAAAGCATGCAATGGACAAGGCTGTGTATATATGGAGCGCCGGCTGTTCCTCCGGGGAAGAACCTTATACTATCATGATGTATCTTCTGGAGTTCTTTGGTCCGGAAGCTTCGAAATGGGATCTCCGCATCCTGGCCAGTGACATTTCCCAGAATATACTTAACTCAGCCATGAATCCGACTTATGGCGAGGACAGTTTATCAAAGCTCCCTCCCGCATGGCAGAAAAAGTATTTTGTAAAACAGCCGGACGGGAACTACACAATCGCTCCTGTCATAAAGAATAATGTTGTCTTCAGGACCTTTAACCTGATGAATCCCATAAAATGGAAACACCATTTTGATCTCATTTTCTGTCGTAACGTTATGATCTATTTCGACCAGCCTACTAAAGATGCTCTGGTCAAGCGTTTTTACGATTATACTGATCCTAACGGTTACCTTTTTATAGGCCATTCAGAGGGTCTCAATAAGGCGAATTGCCCTTATAAATATTTAATGCCGGCGATTTATCAAAAGGTTTAACTAAAGAAATTTTTTTGTGATATACTTAAGTTAAATTAATGTTTTACATGAGCTGAAACTATCATCAACCCATGCACATCATTAACATATCAACATAAAGGGGTTGTATCTTATGGCTTTAAAGGAAAAGATAAAGGTATTTGTTGTAGATGATTCCGCTCTATATCGTAATTTCCTCATGAACAACATAGCTGTGGACGATCGTTTCGCCATTGTTGGTCATGCGGTTGATGCTTTTGATGCAGCAAAGAAGATACCTGAAGCCAAACCCGACGTTGTTACGCTGGATATAGAGATGCCCGGGATGTCCGGAATAGATTTTCTGAAAGAACTTCTTCCTAAGTATCCGGTACCCGTAATACTTGTTTCGACCCTTAATATCCGTGTATTCGACGCCCTTGCTGCAGGTGCGGTTGATTATGTGCATAAACCGGATTTCAATGACCAGAATGCTTCAATATCTTTTGTGGACAGACTGAGAAGCAAGCTATACATCGCATCCTTCTCGAAAGTACGTATGCCTCAGCAGGCTCATCCGGATTCCGGAAAGCCAATGACGGTTTCACAAAGTGCTCTTCTGAAGGAAACTTCAGGCAATCTCAAGGTACCGACAGGTTCCGCACAGAAGATTGTTGCCATAGGTGCTTCTACAGGTGGTACCGAGGCGATACTCAGTGTTGTACGTAACTTTCCTGCCGATATGCCGGGTGTAGTCATTACCCAGCATATGCCTGCAGGGTTTACCACAATGTACGCTGAACGTTTGAACCGTATCTGCAAGATGGAGGTTCTGGAAGCCAAGAACGGCGATCAGGTTAAACAGGGTCGTATGCTTCTGGCTCCCGGCGGCTATCAGATGAGAGTCCAGAAAATGGGCAGCGGTTATACAGTCAGTGTCACAGAAGAAGACAGAGTCAACGGACATGCTCCTTCAGTAGATGTCCTTTTCAATTCTGTAGCCCAGAATGTTCGTGAAAATGCTCTTGGTGTCATACTTACAGGCATGGGTGCCGATGGTGCTGTGGGACTTCTCAGAATGAGAAAGAACGGAGCTTTCACCATAGGACAGGATAAGGAATCCTGCGTAGTTTACGGTATGCCTATGGAAGCTTATAAAATTGGCGCTGTATGTCAGCAGGCATCACTTTTGAACATTCCTTCACTTATTTATAAACAGCTTGGTATAACCAAGTGAGAAACTTAAGCAGGGAGAAATGAGCACACAGACCGCTAACAATAGCACAAAGTCATGGGACGGTCTGAATTATGACCGTAAGGAGACATATGTGGCCGGCAGCGCGGCTGCCGGTGGTTTAGGTGCGCATAAAACCCTCTTAGAGCGTTTTAAGGACTTCCGCAGATCCTCCCGGGACTATATAGATGCCCGGAAGGCGGAAAACCAGAACCTGAAGGCAAATCTCACAGAGGAGGAGATCTTTCTTGGACATGCTCTTCGGACGGGGATAGCATTATCCGCCCTGACTTTGTCCATGAGCGCTGCATATCTGGTTCATCCCTATACTGCACAGGATGTTATGGATGTAGGAAAATCCTCGGTTCATTCTGTCGATAAGACTGTTCATATGCCTTTCGATGTCTACAGGGAGTATTCCAAAATGCAGTCTGCCGATGAAGCCGCAAAGAAGGCTCTTGCTGCGCAGCAAAGGGCAGAAATTGCGGCTCAGGAACAGATCGAGTCCCACCTCTCCGCTTCCGGTGCAGAAGGTAACCCCATGATTTACGCGGCGGATGCCAATGGGAACATAACAGCGATGCTCCTGCCGGAGACTCTTCATTATGTGTATAATGACTACAACTCCGTTCTTGACACGGTCCTGGGTTCAATGCTCTACTTCTGTCAGAGTGACAGCCATTGGAAAGACTACAGGATTGCGGGGGTTGACCGTATGGGCGCTTATGGCTGCGGACCTGTAACCATTTCCATGCTGGTAAACAGCTTTGCGAAAACAGATACTCCCATTACTCCGGTAGAGGTTGCTGACTGGGCAGTTGAGAATAAACTTTATGCCATCCATGGCGGAAGTTATCATAGTCTCATTCCGGAAGCTCTGGAGCATTATGGATTGAACTGTACTTCCGTTACAGACCGGACTCCCGAAAATGTAACAGAGCTTTTAAAGACAGGACATGTTCTAGTGGCTCTTATGGGGAAGGGGTCTCTTACCGATGTCGGGCACTTTGTGGTCATCACTCAGCTGACTCCCGAGGGAGATGTCATGATCGCAGACCCAGCCAAGTTTGCCAACTGTCAGAAAGCATGGCCTCTGGACCTTATTCTGAAAGAGTTGAAGGCAGCTTATGACGGCGGCGGACCGCTGTGGGCAGTATCGACGGGGGACTGATGAAAGTATTCTATATAGACGTTGAAAGCTTCTGTGCCAATGATTTCATTGATTCATTACTGAAGTACAGACTTCACGGAAAGAAAACAGAAATTTTTAAATATGCTTACTCCAATGTAGGAGTATGGCATGATCCTGATAGAGAATCCGATATGCTTGAAAGCATAAGAAAGGAGTCTCCGGATTTTGCATTTTCTTTTAATTACTACCCCTTAGTTTCGAAAGTATGCCAGAAGGCAGGGCTTAAGTATATTTCATGGGTTTATGATAACCCGCAGGTGGCTCTGTATCACTATACTCTGGTGAACAGCTGTAATGAGGTATTTCTCTTTGATTCAGAAATGTATGAAACCTATGCATCTCAGGGCATAAAAACCGTTCATTACATGCCCCTCGCTGCATCTACAGAGAGACTTGATAAGTTTACTATGAGTGATGCTAAAGCAGCTTCATACAGGTCAAAAAAGGTTTCATTTGTGGGTTCAATGTATACAGAGGAGCATAATTTTTATGAGCGCATGCTTCCAAAACTGGATTCTTATGTCCACGGATATCTGGAAGGACTTATGAGGTCACAGATTCATATACAGGGTTACAATTTTATCGAGAATTGCCTCAGTGATGATATCATCAGCAAAATGTATGATGCTCTCCCCCTTGAACCTCATAAAGACGGTGTTGATACAAAGAACTATCTGTATTCCGACTATGTGATAAACAGAAGGATAACAGGAATTGAAAGAGCTGAACTGCTAACGAAAATAGCCAGAAAATATCCTGTGGATCTCTATACAAAAGATGAATCTTTCTCAGCCCCCGGAATCAACAATCACGGTATAGTAACCTACTATGATTACATGCCCTACGTATTTAAGGGATCAGATATAAACCTGAACATCTCCCTCAGGAGCATAAAAAAAGGCATCCCCTTAAGATGCTTTGATATCATGGGCTGCAGAGGCTTCCTTCTCAGCAATTTCCAGGAGGATTTCTTCAGATATTTTGAACCCGATGTGGATTTTGTATTCTATGAATCACAAAGTGATCTTTTAAATAAGGTCGACTTCTATCTCCAGCATGAGGATGAGCGAAAAGCCATAGCTGAAAGGGCTTATGAGAAAATAAAGAAGGATCATACCTTCAATGTCCGGGTTGAACAAATCCTGACGGAAGCCGGAATAACGTAAGATAAAATGGTGTGGCAGTCTCCGCTATGTTGAGACTGTCACACTGTTTCTTATGCATCTGTTTCCTTAGTCGATCTTTTAACACTTCGAAACTCCTCAAGAACCGCTTCCCTCTGGCAGATTCTGATAGTCTCATCCACAGCTTTCCTTGTCCGTCCGTAAATCTTCACCTGTTTATTAAAAATATGACAGAATCTTACGTACTGGTTGATGATATCACCCTGTGCTCCGTCATAAAGCATCTTTACTTTACAATCAACACGAATATCCTTCCCTTTGAAAAAAAAATCCTTTAATGTAAGCTTCCTTTGCTTTCATATTATCATTTTATACATGTATACACAATTTAAGTATTTTTCAAATCATACGCGTATTTTTGATCCCATACACCTTAACACACCATCAATCATTTTCATATCGTCTAAATTCAGACTATATTTACGTTAAAGCGGAATGTCACAGGTTTACCTTATCGTGTATCAATGTTGGCTTTTTGTGAAGTCATCTCTTATAAATACTCCGACTTTAAACGATATTAACTATTATAGAAATTCTAACTATTATTAAGTCCAAGGCATTTTTGCTATGGGAGTTTATATGAGGATCATATTGTTTTACTCAGGAATAGAATCCTTTAATTATTTTACGGATGAAATTAATAAAGAACTGCATAATTTAGGTCATGAAACATTCATTCTTGATTTACGGGATGCCAATAACACACCGGGACAATCTCTCAGAAATCTCTATGAATATACAAAGACGCCGGTTGACGCAGCTATAGGTTATGATCAGATGCCTGCAATCGGACCTGCTTATGTTGAACTGTGGAATGAGCTCAACATCCCGGTAATCTCAATATTTGTAGACCCACCTTTCAGATTCGGAAAGTATAACCGGGCTCTGCCAAAGGCTTACCTCCGATTCTGTTGTGATATGGAGCATGTAACCTGGTGCAAGCGTTTTTGCTCAGATACGATCCCCAATGTCTACTTCCTTCCCCATGGGGCTTCCGTTCCTGAAAATGAGCCACCCTCTTGGGAAAACAAAAAATATGACATTTTGTTTTCGGGCACATACTATAAACCAGAAGGATATATAAGAACCATCAGAGAGAAATATTCAGGTGCAGTACAGAAGATTCTGTTTGATGCAATGGATTTTATGAAAGTTAATCCCTCATTTTCTCTTCCAGCAGCAGTTGACAGAATCTTGTCCTATGCAGACTACAATGCTGACGATCTAACCAGATTGTCTGTCATGGAATCAGGCGAGGAAGCTGACTGGTTTATCAGAATGTACTATAGGGAAAAGGTTATTGATTCTGTTCTTAATTCCGGCAGGGATCTTTGGATAGTAGGTCGTGGATGGAATAATTACCCCAAGTGCAATCATCCTCATTTTCATCATATCTCGGAACGTATTCCATTTGCAGATTCCCTTGATATTATGGCAGACGCAAGAATAAATCTTAATGTTATGCCATGGTTTAAGGACGGCACTCATGAAAGAGTGTTCAACACTTTACTTCGTGAATCCGTTTCTCTGACCAATCCAAGTACTTACTTGAAAGAAAACTTTAAGGATCAGGAATCCATATACTATTATGAACTAACGGAACTAAACCATATTCCCGATATCATTGAAGAAATATTAAATAATCCCGAAAAAGCAAAAACTGTTTTAAAAAACGGTAAATCTATAGTGCTTGATAAATACACATGGAAACAGACAGTTGCAAGTATATTGAACGCTGTTAATGCATTTAAACAATGAAGCTGGAATATTTCTTTTATAAAAATATTCGGATTCTGAATTAAACCGGATAGGTTAGTTCCAAGGGGTGTTACCTTATGACAAAATCTATAAACATAATGACATCATCGGACGTTAATCTGCTTAGGTATATCGCAGTTCAGTTATGTTCATCGTTATCTGCCGAACGACATTGATCGGATTATGTACATAGATGCAGGTGACACATTTATAGCTCCAGATCCTTCTGCATATTATGATACAGATTTTCAAGACAACGCTCTTACGGTAACTCCTATAAGATTTAAAGTTACGCCGGAAGGTAATCTTGCACTTTATTTAGAAAGTGATCTATCAAACATGGCTTTACTTCCGGGAATTGTAAGAGGACTTATGAATTCCGGCTCCTATGTTATTAATCTTAAAATGATGTGAACTTTAGACTTTGGAATAGCTGACTACACCAGTCTTGCGATAACCTTATCAAGAGTATTGGGCAAGGAAGAAAATGTTTACTGGGGTGACCAGGGTCTCCTGTCTGCTGCATTCGCAGGTCAAATGAACGTATTTGGTTTCCCCGAATATAAAGACCTTTATTATATGCCACATAACTTTTGTATGTGGTATTTCAACACTAAATCGGTCAAACCCGCTTATTCGCCTACAGTAATTCACTTTGCCGGAAGCGAGAAACCGTGGAATATGAAATATCCCATACGTACAAATCTTTTAAGCTATAAGTCTGAATGCACATTAAATGATCTTAATATTCTGAAGCTTGGACAGGCAGAGTACTATTATTTATGGCATGAGTATTCCATAAAAACAGACACGTTATTAAAAGAACTAGGTATAAACAATTAAGAAATCTACATAAACCTAATAACCACTATTTTTTTAAAAAAAGTGTGCCAGAGACTCACTCACTGGCACACATTTTGTCTACTATTATTTATAGTTCTGTTTATATTATCAGTTCTAGTAATTCAAAAATCAAGATTATACTTAAACACCTTATAATTCTCCCCTCCAGTCATCAGGTATTTTAATATTTCCATTCTGGTATTCACTAAAAGGTGTATCAGGATCATAAAAGCTATTTTCATGTGCCGATCCTCCCTTTACATATTCCTTATAGTCTCCATATTCTGCAGACAATACATTATTCCATCCGGAAGGTACTGGCACCATCAGATTTTCAAAAGGTAGATATTTTTCTTCCTGCCACCAGGATAAATCATTATCACGTTTCCCATTTAGATTCAAATTTTCGATAAGATCACCAACAATATTACTTTTTCCCCACATTGAAAGTGAAAAATCCTCAAACATTCTGAAGCGTTCTTTCATCGGTAGATTACTTATTCTAAATAACAGCTCATCTTTCAAAATACTTTGACCATTAAATAATTCATTAAATATCTTTTTATAATTAACGCCATGTATAAAACACAACCACAGTTCGGCTCTCATTCTCGATTTTATAGCCAATTCATTTGTACCATCACTCACAGCATCTAATGGAAAAATATCAATAGAAATACCCGAAAATACTCCATTTTTTCTCATGGACGGTTCTGCAATTGTTGTTCCAAGATCTCTAATCTTTGAAAAATATGATTTAATAACTGCTTCATCGTTATATGCATCCTCATATAGCAATCTTCTTCCTCTTAATTCCCTTCCATTAAAATAATCGCGAGCGTATCCCTCCATACGCATATACTCGTCACGTTTCATTACAATATCAATATCATCATCCCATGGTATAAACCCATTGTGTCTGACAGCACCAAGAAGTGTTCCGAAACCAACAAAATATTGCAAGGAAAACTCTTTAGCAAAAGTATCAAATTCCTGCAACATATTCAAAAGAACTGACCAACACTTTTTTCTCTTTTCAGTAACCCTAAAACCACATAAGATTTCTTCTTTATAAAATCCTTCATCGAGTCTTATCATATTCATACCCATTGACTATATCTTTATCATCTCATCATAAGTTCCAACATCTGTCTGATTCTAGCATCAGTACCGTCTGAATCCACAGCATGATAATAACCATTCCTGGCAATGATTTCTGCCTGATCGGGATTACTAAGCAACCACTTAATATCCTTTACTGCCTTTTCAACTTGATCTAGATCAAATAGCATAATATCGGTTCCATCAATATAATTCTTTTCAAGATAAGTCGAAGAATCAGATACACATACAGCCCCATTCATCATGCCGGCGAAAGGTTTCTCACTGCTTCCCTTTTTAAACCATGGCATGATACTCAGGTCGATCTTGGCATCTCCGATAAGCTTATGGCACTCCATCGGGGAAACCCTGTCATGTATACGTATATTTTCAGAAAAAGGGTTTTCATCATCCTCCCATCCTTCTCCGTAAACATCCACCTTAATGTCGGCATCATCAAGTGCATGCATGATCAAAAGCTTATAGTGTCTTCTCACTATGTCTTCTATCTGCCTTGACACCTTATCAACTATAAATAGTTTATATAACTCATCCCTGCCGCTTTTTATTCCTGTCTCATCCAGATATTTTTTTACTGCATCTTCTGCTGACAGAGTCGGATCATTAAAAATATAATTTATAGCATTTCTATACAATGCCAATCCTCCATCAGTAAAGCCGTCTACCTGTGAAACGGTATCATACTTGATCTGACAATTTAAGGCTGTTCTTTGCAAGTGTAATATATACATTTCCTTCCATACCTAATAGATTTGTTGAATCTTCATAAGCAGTCTTAATAATAAAAGGAGAAACGGTTGCCAGATAATCAAGCGCATTATTTTTAAATTGTATCTGAATATCAAATACTAACCTCCTTAACATCAAAGCTATTTTACAATACTTTTCAATTAAGCTATCAAAACCATCAACATCGTCCCAAAATAACATGAATCCAAAACGTCTCTCATTATATAAAGCCTTTATAATCTGATTAATTTTTATGAAATCCGCAGTCAACAAATTATTACTATGCTTTTCATTCAAATCATAATATTCATCCATAATATTATCTAAGTCTTCAAGGTTATGATTCTTAATGCTTTCATTCATCCTTGATTTGTAATGTTCAATATAAGCAAGATACTTATCTTTGTTGCTTTCCAAAGATTCACAAAGACCTACAAATTCATCAAGACTCATATTTGCCATACAGGAAGCTCCTTTAAACAAGTAATCTGTATCTCATTAATATGTCCTATTCCCCGTAATGATAGACTCCATTCCAGGATGCAAACGACAACCATACATTATAATAATTAATATCGCCTGGATTTGTTTAGTTTATAAGTAATTAAGGTTTATAATTGTACTTAGACAGTGCGCCTGTATTAACATAATAAACTATGTTTTTCGTTGAACTATTCCCTTATAAATCCTCTGATTATTAACGATATTAAATATTATGGAATCAAGGCGGATAGCATATGAACACTATTTTAAAATTGTTAAATGATAATCATTGGGATGAAGCGCTAAAAGAATTTATTGAATACACAAATCATCATGAATTTGATTAGCAAACTTGTATCATTGGCGCAACCATAATGGAACACTTTGGTAAATATGATTCCATGTTTGAGTTCATCAGAGGCGGATTGAAAATCAATCCTTTCAATTATGAATTATATTTACTTTTGGGAAATTATTACAGTACGAAAAATATGATACAAGCTCACATTTCCTATGAAAATGCTTTGTATCATTGTATAAATACAGGTAATGATGATGATCGCAACTTTATAGAACAACTTATAAAGAATACTGATGTTTCAACGATACAGTTTGCAAGACAAGTATCATTTGTGATCATTTCATATAATACCCTGGATTACACAAAGGCTTGTATCGAAAGTATACGGACAACCTGCTTTTCCCAGTGTTATGAAATCATCGTTGTTGATAATGCATCCAATGATGGAAGTGTTGAGTGGTTATCTAAACAAGACGATATATTTCTCATTAAAAACAATGAGAATAAAGGATTCCCCGCCGGATGCAATCAGGGTATAAATGCAGCCAAACCGGATAATGATATCTTCTTACTTAACAATGACACAATTATGCTTCCCAATTCACTCTTTTGGTTAAGGATTGGGTTATATAATGATGAGAATGTAGGCGCAACAGGAGCAGTTACAAATTATGCTTCTAATAACCAGATTGTAGGTAGTCAATTTAATTCTATTGAAGAGTATATTCGCTTTGGGACAGGTATAAATATCCCTGATACAAATCCTTATGAGGAAAAAATCTTTTTGATCATGTTTGCCATGCTTATTAAGAGGAAATGTCTTAATTCCGTCGGATTGCTTGATGAATTGTTTACCCCGGGAAATTTCGAGGACAATGATTATGGTCTTAGAATTATGGAAAAAGGCTATAAATGTACACTCTGCCATAACAGCTACATCTATCATTTTGGTTCGAAAAGTTTTGGAAAAAACCCAAAACATTTTGAAGATATCTATAACATCAACCGCGAAAAATTTATTAATAAATGGGGAAGTTACTTATCAAAAAACAATCTTATCTAATCAGCACAACGCCAAAAACTTTATTCTTGGGAGACCATTATGAAAGTTTTGCATCTTAATATAACTACATTCTTTGCTAACAGAGACATGCTTGAAGCATTTGAAGCATACAGAGATTCCGATGGAAATCCATTGGAGCTTATTAAGTATAACTATAAATATACCCAGGATACAGCACGAAATGATCCTTATTTTGAAGAGAAGTTTCAAAAAGATCTGAAAACTCATTGTCCTGACTTTGTTTTTTCTTTGAACTTTCTTCCAGTCATTTCTAAGGTATGTAATAAAGAAGGTGTCATCTACGTTTCATGGATTTATGATAACCCTGAAATCTTTCTGTACAATTACAATATGAAGAACCCCTGTAATATAGTGCTGATGTTCGACTCGAAACAGTATATGGAGTTCATGGTTGGAGGAATTAAAAACGTCAGATATCTTCCGCTAGCTGCCTCCACCAAACGATTGGATTCCATTATCCCTACTAAGGCTGCTAAAAAGAAATATTCCGCTGACATATCCTTTGTGGGTTCTCTATATACAGAACGAAAACAGTATTACGAAGAAATTGTTCCAAAACTTGATCCCTACACTCATGGCTATTTAGAGGGAATTATAAAAAGTCAGTTACAGGTTGACGGAGTGAATTTTGTAGAAGAATGTCTCACTCCGGAAATCACAAAAAAAATACAGGAAGTAAGCAATATCTACCCTTATTCTGACAGCATAGAAACACTGGAATATCTTTATGCCAATTACATAATAAACAGACAAATTACAATAATTGAGCGAAAAGAACTTCTCACCCTTATAGGAGCTCATCATCCTTTGAAATTATATACCTATAAACAGAATAACTCATTTTCTCCGAAAGGCGTAGAAAATATGGGGCCTACCGACTATTTTACGGAAATGCCTCTTGTGTTTAAATTAAGCAAGATAAATCTGAACATCACCCTCCGAAGTATTCAGCATGCGATACCTCTCAGAGTTTATGATATTCTGGGTTCCGGCGGGTTCCTTATGTCCAACTTCCAGCATGATCTTGCGTACCATTTTGTCCCGGGAGAAGATTTTGTTTATTATGAGAACAGAAAGGATCTACTCGATAAGATAGATTACTACCTTGTCAATGAAAATGAACGTGTTGATATTGCCAAAAATGCACATAAAAAGATTCAAGAACAACATACCTTTGATGTGCGGGTTAAAGAAATAATAGACATCGTTAATGAATATAAATTGTAAATTTCGAGATATATATACCTTATAATGTTATACACCGGTAAAGAAAGCAATTCCATTAATATCAACCAATAAGAATATATTATGATGAATATTTCAGATTATATCGAAAGAATTGACAGAGATGATATATCGATACATTTGCCTCCTGCACTCTTAACAGAAAACACTGAAGTTGTAAAGGGTGTTCTTCTCATCTCGCACGAATTAACACTTAGCGGTGCTCCTATTCAATTGTATATTCTTGCTAAAGCTTTGATTGATCTCGGATACCAGCCTATTGTTTATTCTTTATCCGAGGGTGATCTTATAGATGATTATATAAAAATGAATGTCCCAATCATTTGCGGAATAGGACCGGCTAAATCCGCAGAATGGGTAAATGAATTGGTCAGGGGCTTTAAATATATTTTTGTAAATACTCTGCCCATGGTTTCCTTTGTGAGGTATTTGTCTGGTGCTAACAGGCAAATTTTTTGGTGGATACATGAAAGTTCCTACTTGTTCAAAGATAAATATTGTACTGATATTCCAAATACTTCCGGATTGCGAATTCTTGCTGTAAGCGAAATATGTTCTGATCATATAAAATAATACATGGGTTTAGATTCTACTCTATTCAATATATGCATAGAGGATCAGGGAACTTCTTATAAACTCACATCCAATAAGACTGTGTTCTTATGGGCTGGTATTCTGGATCCGAACAAAGCACCGGAGATACTGTTAAATGCAATTTTCAATCTTCCCGAAAACTATATTTGTGAATCCGAATTTATCATTGTTGGTCAGACCCATCATGATCATGAAAATGAATATGCCATATTAGTTAAAGAAATTGCGTCAAAGCTCCCCAATACTCGCTTCATGGATACAATGGATCACAATGAATTTTTAAAGTTGATGAATACTGTAGATTCAATTGTCGTAACTTCTATGGAAGAGACAATGAGTGCAGTTGCTGTAGAAGGGCTCATGAAAAACAAAATAGTTGTTTGTACTGAAGGATGTGGGATAGCAAAGTATATTAAAAATATGCAAAACGGTTTTGTTGTCCCAGTACGTAATTCTCAAAAGTTATGTGAAACTCTTAAATATATTATTGACAATAATGATAATCTCAGCCAATTAAGATTATCTGGAAGAAAGGTCTATCAAACATTTTTTACATACGATGTTTTTAAGCAACATCTAGAAAAAATATTAACTGAATCCAACTAAAGAGAAATAAATGGTTTTGGAATAGGAGCTCTTTTATTTATGACATTTCCTGATGATTTTTTCGAAGACGAAGTACGTGAAGGCTTTTTTATCACAAGTATGATGAAACGTTGCTGGGCAGCACAGCTTCAAATTCTTGAGGACGTTGATGCACTGTGTGCTAAATACAACATTAAATATTTTGGAGATTGCGGCACACTGTTAGGCGCAATTCGTCACGGCGGATATATTCCATGGGATGATGATCTGGATATATGTATGTTAAGGGAAGACTACGAACTGTTTCTTAAGCATGCGGGTGAACTTCCGGGGAATTATTCTATATTAAACTGGTGGGAGGACGAGGACTGGATCGATGCATTTACACGTGTGGTAAATACAACCTGTGTTCGCTTTGATGAGGATTTTTTAAGTTATTATCATGGATTTCCCTATTCTGTCGGAATAGATATATTTGTTCTTGACTATATGTACGAAGACACCGTCAAAGAAAACGAACGTCAGGCACGGGCTAAAATGTATATGAACGTTGCAAATTCAATAACAGACGATGTGAGCTCCTGTGCTTCTGTCAAATCATTGATCAAGTCAATCGAAACTGCCTGTAATGTCAAATTTGATCGTTCCCGCTCTATACGTAAACAATTATACCGGCTTGTAGATAAAGCCATGACCGAAGTAGATCGGGCTGATGCTTCAAAAGTATGCCTTACCGCCGTTTGGCTGGAACATCATTCCTGTTTTTGGGAGAAAAAATATTGTGACCGGGTTATGCGTGTTCCGTATGAGTGCACTACCCTGCAGGTTCCGGTATGCTATGATGCTATTTTGAAAGCCCATTATGGGGATTACATGAAGGTAAATCGCAGCGGAGGATTGCATGAATATCCCTATTATAAAAAGCAGGAAGTTGTACTCACCGAAGAGTATGGATGGAAATCCTGGGATTATCAGTGGGACAAAGATGAATTGACACTTGCTTCACGGATACGTGAAGAAAAAAATCTGAGAAAAAAATTGATCACTGAAAAAATACATAAATTCGAAGCTTTGATATCTTCTGCACCTGATATATATGGAGACATCCGACCTGAGATCGAAAAATTAAAACTCGAAATTGAAAAGCCAAATTCCAGAACCGAAGTTGTCTTCTTGACTCTGGGTCCGGAGTATTGGAAAAACTTTTCTCACTTTTGGGATATGGAAAACAGCAAGCCGGATACTGATGTATATGTTATCCCTATCTCCTATTTTGATACAGCCCTTAACGGTGATGCCACACGTTCCCATTATGTGACGGAGGGATATGAAATCCCTGTGACCACCTATGAAGAATACAATATCGGTCAGCGTCAGCCAAAACGTATTTATATTCAATGCCCCTATGATGATATGAATCCGGGCATGACAGTTCATCCGTTATTTTACAGCAGTGAACTTTTAAAATACACCGATGAACTGATTTATGTACCTATGTACGATATGGAGGATTTTGAACCCACTGATCAAAAATCAGCATTTGGACTCAATTTCATTGCCAAAATGCCCGTTTTACTTCATGCGGATACCATATACGTACCTACCGAACGTCTTAAGGAAGAATATGTAAGAGCCCTGGTAGAATTTTCAAATGGAGACACGGACGAATCTTTCTGGAACGAAAAAATCCATGTTGAAGATTACAGACATGATGCTTCGGATAAAAATGATCACAGTAAGACGAAAAAGACGATCTTATATTACACTGATGTGGCACCTATTGCATTAAACGGCACTAAATCTCTTGATAAGATACGATCCTCTTTATCACTTTTAAAAGAATCTTCCGGAAGACTGAATGTTATATGGTGCGTTTCTGAAAATATGAAATCAGTCCTTAATTCAAAGGATTGCCCTGACGGAAAAAAACTGTATGAAGACTATCTGGGAATATCCCGTGAATTCAATAATGAAGGATGGGGAACTTTTACAGAACACATTTCTTCTGATCAGCTGGAAGACATTGATGCCTATGCGGGTAATCCCAGCCCATATGCACATATTCTCAGTTACCATAAAAAGCCTGTTATGATTTTAAAAGAATATGATGAATAAACTATAAGGAATCTGTTATGGATACACTGGAAAACTTAGTTCAAACATACGAAAAACTGGAAAAGAATAAAGAAGTCATCTTAAAATACAGATCCGATTATGAGACTTCCATAAATGAATGTATCAGATGTCATGACCTGAATTCTTTTGAAAAAAAATTGAATGAATTCTTTGATCTTGATAAGCAGCATGATCATTCACTTATAACTACCGAATTGCTGAGACTGGATTATATAAAAGATGCCTTGTTAAAGGAATACAGCAATGGTTTTAATTTATTCTGGGAAGACACTGATAACGTGAAGGATCTGCTTAAAAAATACAACAAAACTATTTTTATGTTGAGGCGCTTAACTTTCGACTTACCGGATGCTTATAAACGTGAAAGTTTTGATCATTTGATAAAGATGACTCCTTTTATACTACAGACCATTTATGAAGATCTTACATCTCCGGTTTTTATGAAGGATTATGTTTTCATAAGTTTAGCCATGGAACATATTAAGTCAAAAGAATATAAATATTCTGTTTATTACCTCAGAATGGTTGATCATAAAAATGAGGAGATAAACAAACTTATCTCTCAGTTACAATCATTGACATCTTCTTTCGGAGGCGAAAATGAATGAACATCAGTTTTGCTTTATAATTTGCACAAATAATGAAGATTATACCAAAGAATGTCTTTTATATATCAGTAACCTTATCATTCCGGATGGTTATTCTATCGATGTTCTGACCATAAAGGACGCAAAATCCATGGCATCCGGATATAATGAAGCCATGAAAGCCTCCGATGCAAAGTATAAAATTTACATGCACCAGGACGTTTTTATATTAAACAAATACTTCCTCATTAATATTCTGAATATATTTAAGTCCAACGAAAAGATAGGCATGTTAGGGCTTGTGGGTGCCGTCAAACTAAATAAAGCAGCTATAATGTGGGGTTCAGATCGTGTAGGATGTACTATGATTCGTTCCGAAGGTGATAAACCCTATATATCAGAACAATATAATCCTGCATCTCCCCCGCATATCGTTTCCGCTATAGATGGTTTTTTGATGGTAACCGGTGTTGACATTCCATGGAGAGAAGATTTGTTTGATGGCTGGGATTTTTATGACATGTCCCAAAGTATTGAATTTAAAAGACACGGTTATCTTATAGTTGTACCCGAACAGACAACTCCATGGTGTCTTCATGATGACGGATACATTTTATCCCTGCTTAATTTTAATCATTACAGAAAAGTATTTCTTGAAGAATACAAAAATGAACTATCCTGAATTCAATTCAGGATAGTTCATTGATCACCATAGCTTAGTGAGGTTTATCAAAATTATTCAGGTTACGATTCGACAATATTTATTATACTGTATATTCTGTCTTTATACGTGAATTCATCGTGTGTTTTTTTCATTCCGGATTTACGTATATTTTCTCTTGCCGCATCATTTTTTATATAAAATGATGCCTTTTCCACAGCATCCTCTATAGAATCATACAGAACCAGATTTTTACCATTTTCAAAGTAATATGACAGCTCATCTGTATACCCTGAAAGCAAAAAACCTCCTGAACCCATGATATCAAGGGCCCTCTGCGGAATTGCCGACCACACTGCTCTGAAAGGCGGATTCAGATTAACCTTGGATTTTCTGAAAAAGTCAGGCATCTCAGTGTAATAATCAATTTTAGGAAGCACTGTAAGATCCGGCATCATTTTTTTCTCATCCTCTATAGCACCTGTTACAAGGGCCGTTTTAAATCGATTGCTCATTAAAGAAAGAAGAGATACTCTGTCAATATATGTCATATAAGATGCCATGGAATATGATAACTGTCCGGGAGACAGATCAAACCCTGTCATTTCATTTATGGCTCTTAGCTCCGATTCCTGATCCTCCAGAAGCTCAAGGACAAAGTAACTTCCATATATCAGTCGTTGCGAAGTCATGATCCCTTCCAAATACCCTTTATGATAATTATCCAGCTTCTCCATGATATATGGACATGTCGACTTATAAAGACTCCCCAGGAAAGAAACCTCATAATCATAATTATCTAAAATTTCCGACATAGGAGTAAATCCAGTCGCTAAAGGAAGATAATAGACATTATCAAGCCCCATGTTTTTATACTTAAGGTATTCTCCTCTGTCAAAAATGAAAATATAATTATTCGGATTGTCCATAGTTTCCATTGATGAAAGATCCATAGGCGTGTCATAAGTCCACGAAACATATTTAATATTCAGTCTATAGCAAACCCCGGAAACAATGGGACTGTAATTTACAGTAAAGATAAGATCATAGTTCTGAGACCCAAAATCTTTCCTAAGCATCTCTTCAAGCTTTTCATCATGATACATATCCTTAGGAGTAAAGTAGCTCTTTTCAATCACCTTTAATCCCATTTCCTTGAATGAATCGGCTATATGCTTTATTGTATAATGTTTATAAAGATTACATATGAGTATACTTTTCATAATAACTGTTGTTTAAATGCCTCCAGCTCTGCCGCTGAACATAAACTTATGACATGCTCAAATACTTCTTTATCATCTGTTTTATAAGAATTCACAAAAACAAATGCCTTATCCTTGATAGTACCAAGATCATATAAATCATTTATAATCTTAATCTCATCCTGGGTTTTCAATTCAACATTTCCGTTTTGCCTTAGTGCCTTAAAAGCTGACATCAAATAACCAAGATACTCTGCATTATATTTTTGTTTTCCGATACAATATCCGGACTCTTCCACTACCTTTGTATATTCTTTTTCCTGATAGTAGGAATCTAACATTTTTGAGCATATCTTTGGAAAATATGCTTCAACATGGTCTGATCTTTGAAACGATCCGTATTTATCATATATATCGATTGCTTCTTTATAATAATCCGCAGCCTTTTTATACTTCTTAAACCTGTAATAATGATCTGCCACCACACAGGAAAAATCAGCATCATGAGGAAGTATTGCTCTTGCATAGTTATAAATCTTAAGTATATCCCCGGTTCTTTTTTTATCTTCACCCAGGATCATAAGAAGATGTCTGAGGGTATCGCCTCTTCTCTCTGACTCTTCGGTGACTTTATCGTCCATATATTTTATTGATTTAAAATACAGTTCCTCAGCTTTTGCGTATTTTTTGTTCTTGGCATATATATCTCCGAGATATCCATACAGATCCGAATCACCGGGATTCTCTGCTATAGCTTTTTCCAACATGGTTTTGTATAACTTATCTTTATTTTTTTCGTTATACACCGTCTCGCTGTATCCTGTATGATAAATTATCAACTCATCTGTTGCATCATATATATCTGTTGGCTGATCATTTTTCAGATGTTCATGTATCTTTCCTTCATATTTTATACCGACATGATTTTTAAAAACTCTGGGCTGAGTTATGGTTCCGATCACCTTTCCTTCATCATTAAGGTTCAATAACTTGGAAGCTATGACGTATTCTTTTTTTTCTTCAGCCTTTGATATTACTTCGCAAAGATTGGAGGCATCCTCAAAATATTCATCAGCATCAAGGAATACAATCCAGTCACCTTTGCACTTATCTATGGCAAAATTTTTTGCTGCTGCAAAATCATCTATCCATTTAAAACGATAAACAGTTGCTCCGGCTTCTTCAGCTATCCGGACTGTATCATCAGTTGATCCTGTATCAACAACAATCTGCTCAAATGCCACCCCTTTGACGCATCCCAGTGCCTTTCCTATATTCTTTTCCTCATTTTTAACTATCATTGCCTGCGAAATCTTCATTAAGACACTCCGATCATATAAATACTATCTGCCTTCATACTATTATATCGCCCAGGATTTATACTTAATAAGCCAGGCAAATAGAGTAGGGCAGGTTTTTTCTTTTTCGCCCACGGGTCACTTATCTTCAGAGAAGACATAATCTTTTAAGTGATACCACAATAAAAAGAGGAAGAGCAAAAGCTCTTCCTCCAATAATCAATATTTGTAGATCTGAGTATATTATCCGAGAAGTGAAAGAACACCCTGAGGTGACTGATTTGCCTGTGCAAGCATTGACTGTGCAGCCTGGTTAAGGATATTGTTCTTGGTGTAAGCTGAAATCTCCTTAGCCATGTCAGTATCGCGGATTCTGGACTCTGCAGACGTTGTGTTTTCATTATTAACCTTAAGGTTATTAATGGTATGCTCAAGTCTGTTCTGCTTTGCTCCGAGCTCAGCTCTGAACTTTGATACTTCATTTACTGCATTCTTAAGTGTTTCAATAGCCGTATTTGCTGAAGAAACAGACGAAGCACTTATACCACTTACCTTATTAGTACCACCAAGTGCTGATGACTTCATATTGGCTCCCTTCAGTGATAAAACTTCTCCTGAAGAAGCACCGATCTGGAACTTTCTTTCCTTAGTATTTGTAAGGACGTTGATTCCGTTATACTCGGTTGCTGTTGCAATACGGTCTATCTCACTCTTAAGCTCGTTAAGCTCAAGCTGGATATTCTGTCTTGCTGTGGTACTGTCACCAACAGTGTCATCTGCACCTGTACCATAAGTTCCGTTAGCAGCCTGTGTTGCAAGGGTTGTCATTCTTTCAAGCATCGCATGTGTCTCTGTAAGAGCACCTTCAGCTGTCTGGATAAGTCCGATGGCGTCGTTTGCGTTGGCCTCTGCCTGATCAAGTGCATTGATCTTATTTCTCATTGACTCGGAAATTGCAAGACCTGCAGCGTCGTCGCCGGCCTTATTGATTCTGTAACCGGATGACAGCTTCTCTAAGTTCTTACTCAGAGCGTTTGTGTTCTTAGACATGTTTCTGTAAGAGTCGATTGCTGAAATGTTGTGCTGTATAACCATAAATTCCTCCTATTGTCGGCCCGTGTAAGAACATCCTTGTCCAAACCGGCACTCAGCTTCCTGAGCACCAAGCCTTTTATTATGATTTTTTTTACACCTTTATTATCGCACGCTTTCTCAAAATTATAAACGTTTTTTCAAAAAATTTATATTTTTATAATTATCCCGGGATGAAAATTTAATCTCATTCATAACCAATAGGGCTTTCGGAAAGTCTGTTTTCGGGCTGCGGATCGCTCTTCTTTGGCTTTGCGCGCCTTCTTATCTCACCGAACAGCCTGAAAGGTGATTCCTTCGTTAAGGTTTCCTTTATGATGTTAGTTATGGATACCCTGTAACCCGGATCGTTAATTGACGGAATCTCCGAAAGCAGACCGATCTGTGCATCGGCATCCAGCCCTATATCATTGTATTTAAGCACCACGTCTTTTACATACTTATAAGAAACCGTGGCAGAACGTCTTTCGTTTGCCACCAGAACCTGATTCATCTCAGATATATATCTTGCCCTTATGGTAGTTTCCGAAGCCTGCTTTTCATATGTCCTCATACTAACTCTTGAGGCATCGTGACCGGCTCTTCCGTAACCCATATCTATCCATCCGTATTCATCCACCAGTATTCTGGCTGCGGAATCAAAACCGTAGTAGATGATCTGCTCCTCTCTGATCTCCGCAAGAAGTCCGGATGAAGCTTCCGGGATCAGATTCATGATGAGATTCGGGTCATTGAAGGGCACCCTTATAAGCTTCATTTTCGTCTCTGTATAATAAATGTTAAGAATGGCTCTGAGAAAATCATGGATTCTCACATCATCATATCTGTATTTGGCTTCCGCTACCGCAAGCTCAAGAATGATCTTATTCTTTATTTCTTCAGACATATTCCTGGCTCTCGCCACTTCTTCAACACCTGAGGCATGTCTCAGAAACTGGGCATTTAACATCTCCTCTCTTACATTCATTGTATGATTTGTAAGAAAGGATACTTTCCTTATAACACTTGACTCCCTGTCATTTCGTATGGATATCGCATGCATGGGCTTTTCACCCGCAAGTCCTATGCCGATGATCACCGCCTCAGGTGATCTCTTGATGTTGTTAAGGATAACTTCGTCATTCCAGAAAACCATATGATTATAGTTTTCCTTCAACTCGTAAAAATGGATGTTGGAATACTTCTGATACTCGTTTTTTAAAATATTGGCAGCCTCAACATTGTATATATTATTGCATGCTGTATATACATCCACCCTTTTATTCTGGTGAAGATCACCGATGAAATCCGAAAGTACCTCATCCCGCTGACGGAAATTTATGGCCTCCTCCAGGCGGTCAAGATCGATCTCTATGGAAGGACGATTTTGAATATAAGCTACCAGTTCATATTCATTTATGGGAACTGTGAGACCCTCTACACCATTTCTTCTGGCTCTTTGTATATTTTGAACCAGAATACTAAGCATATGATTGATTTCATTCTGATCCCCCTGATCATCAGATGCTTCGCAGGTCGTAATGACGGTCCTCGTGCCCTGGCCATTTACAGATTCAACTATAAGCTGATTACTGCCTTCATTTTTCCTTATGTTCACTCTGGCTTCCGGGGTAAGCTCCACTATCTCCTCTCCGGAAATATTGTAAAGCGATACCGGCTTATTGCTGTATTGATAATCCACAGGTTCTTCACGACTTTTGTCATTGCCATTAAGGATCCTGGTAAATGTACTTAATGGATGGTCTTGATTGAACCTGTCAAAAAAATCATTGATCTTACCCATCTAAGCATCCCCTTTTTTGTCACAAAACTTTTATGCGCTCCTCTGCCTTTTTATACCCTTGTTCTGCTGCCTGCTTATAATAGTGAAGCGCCTTTTCCTTCTGTCCGGACACCTCATACCAGGTTCCCAGATTATAGGCTGCCTTAAAGGAACCGGTTCCTATAACCCCTTCCGGCCTCTCAACTTCCCCAAGACTCAGACATTTAAGATAGCTTTTCTCTATATACGGAAGCAAATGATGATATTTCTCAGTATTCTTAAGTACCAGTTTCATATAGAAAAGACCTGAGTAGAAATAAAAATCCGGATTTCTTGTGAAATCGTACTGGACCTTTCCCATGATATCGTTTGCTTCCTCCAGACTCTCCTCGGTATCCATATCATAAAGAGTATAAAGATATCTCATGATTCCGTCAGTCCAGTACGGCGCCTGTCGTATCTCCTTTTTGCCGGAAAACCTGAAAAAGGTCCTGAAATAGGGAAGACTCTCCTCTTCTCTTCCTAAATTACGAAGAGTTATAGCCATCTGATAATTATAGTAAGGATAGTTTGGTTCCTTCTTCAAAGCTTCGATCAGATACTCAAGGTTCCTCTGACCTTTACCCTCCTGAAGATAACCGTCATGCTCCGCATAGAGTGGAGACATCTTATTAACTACTTTGGCATTAACCTGCTCATGGATGCTTCCTCTGTATCTGATTCCTGCGGGAATTATCCTTGCTATCTGAGTAATACTTCTGTCTATCTCATCCCCGTTAGGATACGAATCCTCTCTTTTTATAAGACCCAGCCATCTCATACCCTGACGGTCATACATCATGTCTATAAAATCCCTTAATGCTTTAGGATTACTTTCTTCATCATTCTTTAGATACTCATCTGCATCCAGAATCAGGTGTATCTCCCCGCCATGGTCCCTTTCAGAATGACCAAGGGCGAAGTTTCTTGCTTCGGAGAAATCATTAACCCAGGGAAAATCGTAAACATGGGCACCGAATTTTTTAGCTATTTCGATGGTGCCATCTGTGGAGCCGCTGTCCGCTATAACTATATTGTCCACAAAGGGCGCAGCTGCACTTAAACATTTTTCCAGACAACGTTCTTCATTTTTTACGATCATCACTAAGTTTACGATCATTGTTCCCCGCTCTCCTCAGCCTCATTTCTACGCTGCTCTCTGAGTACATTAAAAACATATCCACGGATGGCGGTTTCTCCGCCTTCATTAAGCTCTATAAATCTTAAACCATAGCCATTACTTCCGGACTCATCCATCTGCCCCCAAAGCACCATACACCTGAAGGGTCTTTCAACATTTTTAAAGGTATAGTGAAAATTAAGGATCTCCCCTATGGTCAAAGGCTCAGAAGTAACCATATATATACCGCCTGCGCTTATGTTGGTGATGACACCAAAAAAGCTTTTCCCATTATTTTCCGAGGTAAACTGGACAGTTATATCCACAGAAGCTCTTATATCCTGCTGCCTCTGTATGATCTCGACAACCTCCAGGATTTCACATTCTCCCATCCAGAACTCACTCATTCTGGGATATCCGGGATTTTTACGAACCACCACATCACATTTTGCTTTGATGCAGCCCTTTATATTGTCATTGAAAATGACTTCTGTCCTGCTCATTCGAATATCCTGAAGGTTAGGGTCTTTAAAATACAGGGCAGGCTTATTGTCAATTCCGCTTACCACTCTGACCTTATAATCCTTATCCTCATATCTAACGGTGCCGCTGTGACAATCCTTAAGTATCATCTGTTACCTCTTATCATTACGGTTCTAATTATTCTATAGTATCAGTCATCATCAAAATCCATGTCGCCGATACTGTTCGTAGTATTCATGAGCATCTGAAGCCTCAGTATCTCGATGAAATTCGCAAACATCTCTTTATCTACCGTACCCGTCTCATCAATTTCTTTGTTAAGAAGGCCGGAGAATATGGTGTTTATTCCCATCATTCCGCTGTTTTGTGAAGAACCGAATCCAAGAGTTGATATCAGGGATTTCAGTTCATCAACGCTGCTGCCTTCACCTATGAAACCGGATCCTGCCTCCGAGACAGTTCCAAGTACAGAATTGATGTCTATGGCAGCATCACTTTGCAGATCTGCCATTATCTTTTTAACATAATTCTGGGTTTCTTCATATGGAGGAACCCCGTCATATTTTCTCACAGCTCCGGAACCTGCATTATAGGCTGCTAAAGCAAGCTTCAGATCACCGCCGAATTCCTTAATGTTGGCTGCCAGAAGTTTGGCACCACCCATGATATTCTGCTCCGGATCAAAGGGATCGCTGACTCCCAGTTCCTTAGCAGTTGCCGGCATAAGCTGCATTATCCCCATTGCGCCTGCTTTGGATACTGCAGTTACCTGAAAATCCGATTCTGTTTTTGCAACCGATTTTAACAGCTTCTCAGAAACCCCGTAAGTACTGGCGGCTTTCTTGAAAATCGAGTCAAGATTACCGGCCGTTCCGGAAACCGTTTTAGCGGTTGTTTTCTCGGCTGTTTTCTCAGCTGTTCCCGCAGCCTTTACACCATCCAGAACATTCTTGAAGGTTTTTGTATCCTTCGAAAGAATGGTGGTTCCCTCAGGTCTTCCCTTTCCGGTTTTATTGATCTCTGAGATAGACTCCATAAGTGGCATATAACACATCCCCCTTTATTAAGTACACTGTAAATTTAATCATTGCTGTGCCATCATCCGGCCAAAATCATCAAGATAGTAAACCTTGCCTCCGTCATAAAGATATCCGGTCTGCATCCTTCCGCTGCTGTTGAAATAGTACCAGAAGCCGTTTATAAACACCCAGCCGGTGTGCATCCTTCCGTAGGTAGGATCCAGAAAATAAGTACTTCCGTCACCGTCCACCAGGAATCCAGTCATCATCTGGCCCTTATTGTCAAAGTAATACCAGCTGTCTCCTATATACTTCCATCCGGTGGCTGCTCTTCCATAGTCATCATAGTAAAACCAGGCCCCTCCCGGATAGTACCAGCCGGTGGTGCTTCCCTGGGCACCATTATATATATTCGCAGTTCCTTCATTCGTTGTTGTATTGTACCCTATAGGCGTAACACCCTTTGTTCCTGTGCGGGAATTTACAACATCCTCTTCCGAAGTAACCGCCTCTCCCTCCTTAAGATACTTTTTCTCATCCGATGTCATGGGTATGGCTTTTACTTCATAATAGTAAGTATCTTTTGTGTACTCGGGTATCTTTTCAGAGAGATCCAATGTTGTGCCCCTTACCTTTTTTGTCAGAACAGAGGTGTCATTTTCATAAAGGGTAACCTCGTACCCCGGTGCGTAATCAACTTCTTTCCACACAGCCTTCTTGAAATTGTAGTCCCATCCTGCGGATGTGGTACAGTCGAGAACGGTACAAGGCATATAGTATACCTTTAATCTCAGAGTATCTCCGTCATCTACTCTTCCGCAATGGTTAAACTCGGCTCCCTTTAAAGTCACCGTCGATCTGTTCCAGTTTTTCGCGAAGTAGTAACCCTCATCCGCATGAAAATCTATAGTGATAACAACCTTGTTTCCCGGTTTCCACTTTTCGATATCCTTTGAGTAATCAATCTCTCCTATATCAATATTACTTGTACTTGTGGTAATGGTAGGCGCCAGAATCTCACCGGGATCTCCATAATTTTGTTCTATATCTACTTTGATCTTATCGATGATACTGCCATCTGCTTTGGCAGTTTTTGTATGAGTAAGCAAAAACCATGCCACAATAAGCAGAAGCATGAAGAGCTTTGCAGCTTTATTGGATCTTTTTGCATCCTTTTCAAGCCTTTCCAGCTCCTCCTGCCTTTGTTCCCGTATACGGTCTCTGTATGAAGGTCTGTTTCTGTTGTATGGATCCTTCATGTCGTGCCTCTCTTACTGCATGATTCCGTCATTGTTAACATAATACTCACCAATGTAAGCATTGGTAGCCATCTGTCCGCTTCCGGGGTAGAAGTAATAATAGTTTCCGTTCACACTGTGCCATCCCTCAACCATAGTTCCGTCAGAGTCACAATAGTAGGTCTTGCCGTTTCTGTGAATCCATCCTGTGAACATAACTCCCAGAAGTGAATTATCAATATCGTTCAGGAAATAGTATTTTCCGTTTTCATAAAGCCAGCCTGTATACATGGCACCATTACTCTTGAAATAATAGTATTGGCCGTTGATGATACGCCAGCCGTTATTGGCTGTCTGACCGTAAATCTCACCGGTTTTAAGCTCATCTCTGGGGATCAGATAGTACCAGTCCGAACCGTTTTTCATCCAGCCTGTATACATAGCACCGTTCTTTAAAAGAAAATAGGTTCTTCCGTTAACTTCCTGCCAACCGGTCTGCATCTGTCCATACTGATTAAAGAGATACCAGTCATTATCTATGTATGCCCAACCGGCACCCTGGAGTGTGTTATCCGAAACATATCTGTAATACCAGAAGCCGTTGTCTTTATACCATCCAAACTGATATAAAGGTTTTGCCTGTCCGCCGCTTCCTCCCCGGCCTGTTCCGTCAGACACATCTCTGTCTGTGATTACCAGTTCTGTAGAACTCACCCATTCACTGTTACCGGTATACTTCTTTTCCTTGCTGTCGGTAACTATGGTTCTCATCTCTACCTGATATTTACCTTCCTGAGTCATATAAGGATAAAAATTATAGAGAAGCCCCGAACTTGTGACGGTGGTAACATTCTTTTTATCTCTCAAAAGCTTAAGTTCGTAAGTCCCGGAGGTGTTATCCGGCCTTGTCCATCTTATCTCACCCAGCTTATTATCATTCCAGAATACATCCGTCGGAGAATCATAATCTCCCTTTATGGGATCAATCTTAAGAGTGATAATGAGATCATCCTTACTTTTTGTGGCATTCACGAAGGTACCGCCGGTTATGGATACGTTGGAACTTCTGTAGCTGCTAAGAAAATAGTTTTTCGATATATCCGAAACCTGAAGGGTGATTCTCATGGTAGGGGTCTCTCCGCTCTTGGCTCTCGTATCTGCCCCACTTGTCCACTCCGCTTCTGTAATAGAATACTTATTGCCGCCGGTTGATACGGCGATCTCATTATCATCCACAGAGGTTTTCTCAACTTTGATTTCTTCAGGGATCATCCTGCCTGCTTCAAGCTTTGACTTAACCTTGACAGACACAGTATTGATGGGCTGTGTGGCGGCAAAGGAAGCTATTCCGGTAAGGCTAAGGAGTATCAGAAGCACCGGCAAAAGTTTCCGCAGGAAGCTCCTGTTTGCTTTTGCCTTTAATCCTGTTTCCTTATTCATTTTTTTACGACTGAATGATATCTTCATCTCCCATTACTTCCTTAGGCGGTTCCGGCTCAGCTACCTTGTTGTTTTCTCTTTCAGCGAATCTCAGGAAATAAACATATATTTCTACAACTGCACTGAAAAGCTCCGGAGGAATCTCGGCTCCAAGCTTTAATTGCGTAAGGAGTGAAGCAAGAGAATCATCCTCATACACAGGCACTCCCGCCTTCATGGCCGTTTCAGTGATCTTTTCTGCTGTGTATCCCATTCCGGAAGCAACTATTACCGGTGCTCCGTTTTTATCGGGATCATATTTTAAGGCTGCTGCCTTTTTCTTTCTGATAGGTTCAGACGGCGACATTTATACCTTTCTCCTTTTCCTTTATCTCAGGAAATACTTCATCCACCCTGTGACTTCTTGTGAGTACCCCAAGTTCCATGGTGCTTACCCTGAGACCGTTTTTTGTGATGATGTCCTGGATACTCCTGGAAATGTTTTCCTGAGGTTCCGTAAGTGTCGGCGGGACAAATATCTGCATATTGACATTACCGTTATTCACCATGGATATCAGCTCAAAATTGCCGACATTCTGAATACTGAATTTAATAAACAGCTTCTGTTTTTTTGCAGCATCAGGTCTGTCTCTCTCAGCATCCGGATCTATCCACATTTCCGACATAACATTTTTATCCTGATATCTGAAGGGAACCAGCAAATGAAGAAGCGGCATATAGACACTCTCATTCATCAAAAGATGATTCAGTACCTTATAATATTTTTCTACACTTTCTGATCCCGCGCTTCCTTCTGTCCCCTTCTGTATAAGCTTTGTAAGCATCTCCGGCAAATTTTTGGCCTTCTCCGATTGTGGTCTCAGATTCTCCATAGCCTTTTGCAGGGCCTCCTCCGGATCTCCTTTAAAGAACATTCGGAAGTCACCGTTTTTGATCATCTTGGTAAACAGCTGCTGAAGCACATTCTTGTCTCCTGCCTCATACTTTACGGCATAAAGTGAGAACAGGACACTGGCGGTCCTGACAGCACCATAGTTATGGGTTTTTGAGACATACTTTGACAGAAAAGGTATGATCTCTTTGTTAATGACCTCTGTATTTTTTTCAATATCTCCGGGAGCTGCGTTTTTGTCCAACTGTTCCATCAGTTTGGAAAAACTCTCTCTTGAAGAAGGAAGGAGCAAACTCTCGATGTCTTTACCGAGAGACTCCATTTGATTGAGCAGATGCTCACTCGACGCATAATTGTTATAGGTTTTTACAAAATCGAGAATCGTTTCTCTAAAGGAGGGTGAAATCTTTTCATTCAGGATATCCCGTAATCCATCGAAGAGCTCTCCTGAAAATTTCACCTGCGCCTGCTGCTGTGATTCTATAAGAGTCATCAGTTCTTCCGGCTCCGTAGTCTCCATCTCTGTGAAAAGCTGGGTCAGAACTTCCTGAATCTCTGTGTCTCCCATGGTCTGCAATGCAACCCCGTCCGTAAACAGAAGCTGTTCCATTTCCATGGTGAGCTGCATGCCTTCATACATCCTTTGAATAAAATTCGTATAATTCGATTCAAAGTTTATGGTACCTTCCCCTACTTCAAGACCTATCTGTTCACCGTTTTCCCCCGGGGGAGAAGGGATCACCCTGTCCGGCGACTGTATCTGAGGGGTTTGCGGCGAATGGGGATACACTCCGGGGGAGCCTATACCCTGACCACCCATGGTAGGATTCTGTACCTGTAATATATTGGCCATATTATTTATCTCCTTTAAGCGATCTTGATCGCATAAATCGCATAGTTAATTTCCTAATAGTATTATATCGACTTCTTGATTATGAACTATTAGAAAAAAATGTAAAAATACACTTATATTTTTTGGAAAATTTGCCGTTTAACATGTGCAATTTAAAATTTTTATAGCGTTATCCAATTCTTGATGTTATATTGTCTGAGCAAAGGACGATAATATGTTTAAATAAAAACAAGAAGCACAATTTTTTAATGAAAAAATTTTAAATATAAGTTATTATTTTGAAACTACTGTCGATATTATAAGCAGAAGGAACTCATTGATTTAATTGTGCGTTTATGCAAGGAGGCAATTTATGGACGTCAATTTACGTACTACTCTGTTTGGTAAGGTTGGATATACCAATACAGACAAGAATGTAAACAAAAAAACAAAATCCTCTTCCGCATCATCCGCATCTTATGTGAGCAGTTTTGATAAGGCATCTTTCTCAACAAATTCTGTCAGCGATGACAGCTTCGCATCGATGCTTGCTTCAAAAACCGCCGCTTCTATGAAATCAGGCGTGAGCGCCAGCAGGGTTGCGGAGCTCAAAGCACAGGTTCAGTCCGGCACATATAATGTGGATTCAACAAGAATTGCGGAACGTATGCTTGGATACAGAGGATGATATACCCTTTAAGGAGTGAGTATGACAGACTCTGCAACATTTAACGATTTCACAAAGGTACTTACAGGACAGGTATCCGTTGTGAAAAAACTCATCAGGCTGGAGCGGGAAATGACCGTTTCCGCCTCACATGATGACCCCAAAAAACTTGATGTCCTTGTCAAAGAGGCCCAGCCCGATCTTTACAGTTTTCGAAGTCTCGAAAAAAAACGTGTCCAGCTTGCCGAAAAGCTTGGTTGGAAGGGTCTTCGGTCCAGCCAGATACTGTCCCGGGTGTCCGAAGAGGAAAAGTCGGTATTAAGTCCCTTATTTGATGATCTGAAGGAAGCTCTTGAAATCTTGAAAGAGAGTCAGGTGTCTGCTGAAAGGATCATGCGTATCAGACTAAATGATGTTAATGTTGCGATATCCACCAATAAAATTCCAAAAGCATTTCAGGATACTTTAGCTTGATTTTACCCTTTAAAATCATAAATGAGACATAAGGCAGCTGTACATGGAAGTGTGCAGCTGCCTTTCTTCTATGTCCGGATTCTTTCTTTACTGCCCACAACATTCAAATTCTTTCTTTATACTAATTTTACCCCTGATATCTAATGTTTTTTGAAAAACCGACGATATATATAAGAGAAATAAGATGATTATGCGAAAGCATGCCTATAGACAGGAGGTAAATTTATGGTTCGCCCAACATTCGGAGGTTTCCAGACTGCTCTCACATCCCTGCAGTCAAACTCAAAAAAGCTTGATGTAACCTCGCAGAACCTCGCCAATATGAACGTAGAAGGCTATACCAGGCAGCAATTAAAGACCTCCAGCCTTAACTACAATAATCCCACATCCTATTACATGAACGAAAACGATGTGAACGTTGGCTTCGGTGTTTCCATGGACGAAGTAGTTCAGCTTCGTGACCAGTTCCTGGATATTCAGTACCGGGATCAGAATACAAAATATGCCTACAACGACACAACCGAATACTCACTGAATACTCTGGGTAGTTTTATGGACGAGTCCAATATGGACGGAATCAGAGCATCTCTTGACGAAGTTCAGGAAGCTCTCACTATCATGCAGGATACTTCCAAGGTTCAGGATCCCATATATGAAGGCCAGCTGCAATCTACCCTGAATGCTACCTGCGTGCTCCTTAATTCTGCAGCAGACAAGATAAAAACAGCCGAAGATAACGAATTTGAGAAGCTCTATGGTGAAGGAACCTCTGAGGGTGGTGCCGTTGAGAAAATCAATGACCTTCTTCGGGAAATAGGTGATCTCAATAAACAGATCAAACATAACCAGCTTATGGGAAGTAAAGCTCTGGAGCTTCTGGACGAGAGAAACCTGAAGATTGATGAACTCTCATCTTATATACCCATAACTGTTGAAAGCTTTTCAGAGACCTATAATGTATATGAGACCGTGACCGCTACTGATTCCAATGGTAATCCTATTCAGGCTACTGACGGAGATGGTAATCCATTAGTCGATGGCGATGGCAATCCTGTTTATGAAACGGAAACAAAAGTAACAGAACGTCAGAAAATCTACATATACAACCAGACCGGTGAGATTGCCGGCAGGTCTGACTGGCCGTCGGATTTACGTATATCTCTTGATTACACCACAACTAATGCAGACGGTACTGTAAATAATGAAAGTATAATCCTGGTAAACGGCACTTATGATGATGCCAATGGATTTAACTACGGTAAAGTAAAGCTGACAGGAGCAGATAATGACCCTCCTACCTATACCAAATGGAACAGCACAAACCCTGCTACATCGGGAACCGGTCCTTTGGATGTACAGCTTGATTTTATTTCAGCAGCAACAAATAAAAAAGGAACTCAGGTATCAGCCCAAACCATAAGAACCGCCAACAGTGCTACAACACCCGGAAACGGTGAAGTCACCTTCTCGGGAGGTTCTGTTCAGGCAGGCCTCGATATGCTTGCCAAATCAGATCCAAACGGCACAGCCACCAGCGGCTTAAAGCAGGGAACCTATTATGGCTATGACTACTATATGGATAATCTGGACAATCTGGCACAGACTCTTGCTGATGAGATGAATACATATAATTATATGGGTAATACCTGGGATTACCCCACTCAGACTGAAGCTCAGGCAAGGGCTGCCTCAGAATCTGCCATAGATGGCGGCGCAACTGATTACATTATGCTTGTTAACAGAAGCACCCAGACCGGAAAGTTCGATGAGATCACCGCCGAAAATATTTCCCTCAGTAAGAAGTGGATAAACGGCGATACAAAAATAGGTCTTAAGGGTGCCGACTCCAACCAGACTGTCCTCAATATGCTGAGATCCTTTACCCAGCCTCATTCAGAGCTTGCGGATAAAACCTTTGCAAACTACATGAACAGTCTTTCCACAAGACTTGCCAATGACCAGTACAACAATAAGGATGCCATGGATACCAACAAGATCGTTCTTGACAGCATTACAAGCTCCAAGGATCAGTTATCCGGCGTAAGCCTGGATGAAGAAGCAGCCAACATGATGATCTATGTTTCCTCATACAACGCTGCCGCAAAAATAATGACTGCTTTTGACGAAACCCTGGAGACTCTTCTTGGAATCGTCTGATCTTATAGAAAGGAGATACTCCTATGCGTGTCACAGCTTCAACCTTTTACAAAGACTACGCGAAATCTGTTCAGGATCTGAAATCCAAATACAACAAAAGTATGCAGCAGGTTTCCAGCGGAAAAAAGTATGATAATGCTTACGAAAGTCCTCTTGACTACTATGCGGGAAAAAAGATAGACAATCTCTATAACGATGTAGTTACAAAGGATACCATGATAAAGGACGTTATCAACCGTCTGGAGCAGCAGGAATCCACTTCCAGAACCTTCTACTCGGAGATGAGTGACCTGAATATCAAATACGAACAGATGGCTTCTTCATCCTATCAGGGTCTGGAAAGTACTGTAGATACCATGCATACCTACATGCTTAACAAGCAGCAGACCATGACTCAGGATCTCAACGCTACCTATGAGAACTACTATGTCATGGGCGGAAATGACCAGACCACGGTTCCTTTCACCATGGATGAAACCGGTATGAAACTGAGCTATCATCACAAGTTCCCCGGAGACAGCAAGGCCACGGTTATAGACATGACATATGACCCGACAACAAAATCTTTTACATTCGGAGGAACTGCTGCAGACGGCAGTACATTGTCAGAAGATCAGGCTCTCAGCAAGGTTCTTACAGCAATGCGTGAACAGGGAAGAATGTCCCTGGGCTACGGCGATATCAACACCGTGGAAACTCTTCCGGATACATACTACGGTGGTTTAAACATGGTAACGGGTCTCACTTCGGAGAAGCTTCGTGCCATGGATGACGCTTCCGCAAAGGAAGCCATCAAAAGTGCCATGAACACCTCTGCTTTCGGTCTGAATGCACAGGCTGTGGATGCAACAAAAACCTATTATGATTCTTTCTACGGAACAGAAGCAGAGCAGCAGGCTGCCTACGACAGGCTGGGTGAAGACCTTGCCTATGTTTTGGGAGGCTGGGATCATGCCATGATCAGCGTCAGCAATACCTTCCGTCGTATCGGTGTAGCTACTCAGACTCTTAATGAAGTAGATAACCAGTTGCAGACTGCCCAGGACACTTACATTGAAGAATATAACGATCATATGTACATTGATACTTATGAAGCCATAGTACAGATGTACCAGAATATGTACTCTTACAATGCAGCGATGCAGGTGGGTTCAAAGATAATGCAGAATTCCCTTTTTGATTTTGTTCAGTAAGAACAATAATTCCATCAAAAACATAGCAATATTTAATTTTATAAGATATACTTAATGGAGGTTGTCATTCATGTTGACATTAGAAACCAGAGACTATGGAACAATCGAGTACGAGGAGTCAGATATCATCCATTTCCCGGACGGGCTTTTTGGATTCAATGAGTTAAAGGATTATATTCCTCTTGTGCTTGATGAAAACGAGGACAATACTATCCTTCTTTTACAGTCCCTTGAAAACACAGACATTGCATTTGCAGTCGTTAATCCGTTTTCATTGGATCCGGATTACAATCCTGTGTTAAGTCCGGAGGAGTTGTCTTATCTCAATGTCAAATCCGAGAATGACCTTTCATATTATGTAGTTTGTGTATTACACAGTAATTACCTGGACAATACCGTTAATATGAAAGCCCCGATCGTTATCAATCCGGATAAACGTGTAGCCATGCAGGTTATACTTAATCAGTCTGAATATGATTTCAGACATAAATTAAGTTCCTTCTCCACAGTTCAGGAAGGTCTTAAGAATTCGGATCCTGAAGCATGACGATCGGCATACCGATAAATATAGTTTAGGGCAGGTGATCTAATGCTGATATTAAGACGTAAAAAGAATGAAAGTATACTGATAGGTGATAATATCAGAATAACTGTGGTGGAAAGTGCTTCTGATGGTGTAAGACTTGCTATCGATGCACCAAAACAGATTTCTATTCTCCGCGAGGAACTTTCCATAGCGGAGCAGGAAAACAAAAATGCTTCTTCACCTCATCTCACTGCCATTACAGGACTTCAGGATTCTCTTAAACATATTACTTTCAAAAAGAATAAACCGACTGAAGCTGCAGCAGATAAACCTGATGAAACGGCTGATAAAGCGGCTGAAGACGCAAAAGATAAACCCAGTAAATCATAAAGAAAACCCCTTCGCCTTACATATGGCGAAGGGGTTTAAATTTTAAAAGACTATGAATTTTTTTCTTTCTCTTCCACTTCTTCCAGCGTAGGGAAGTGCCACTTCTGAACACCTATGGAATTGTGATTCTCATCCTGCGCAACAACTATCTCAGGTTCCTGTGATCTCTCTGTTTTTGATGATTCTCCCTCTTTTTTAAAACTGTACTCGAGTTTTCCCGAATCAGTGTATTCAGGTACTATGGTAACCTTATCTGAGGTTCTGTTTTTATCATTGGAAAGGATATTGTTGAAGAGTGACACATCCATACCCAGGAGATCATTTCCCTCATATTCTTCAGGTTTCTCAATGCGGGATTTTTCTGCAGCAGCCTTATTCTGTACCTGAGATGCTGCTTCCTGAACATTCTTAAGTTTAGGGAACTCCCATAGACCTATAGAGGTTTCGGCATTTTCATCCATCCTGAAGTCAGCCTCAGTGACATTCTCTCCGACACTTGATTTTATTTCTTCGTCAAGCCTTGATTTCTGTTCTTTATCAGCCTGTACCGAATCATAAATCTTTCCTGATCTGCCGCCATCATCTAAAGAAACTGCCACACCGCTCATGCTCTCTTCCTTGATAGCCTTGGTAGTTTTGGTCTCCCTGGGAAGGTAAGATATACCGCCTGAGGATTCAGCTTTTTTGGTAGATCCGTAGGAAACTTCCTTTGAAGCATCCCTTTTCTTACGTGATCCGAACCCCATCATCTCCTTCATCATCCTTAAGCCTCTGATGATCCAGAAAAACGGGAGCAGCACCGGCAATTTTTCCAGGGTTGGATACAGGGAACTCATATACTTATACTCAGGGAATATCCACAGGAGCTCCTGTTTAAATCTATGCCAGAATTCACCTCTTTCCTGTTTGCGAAGCGCCTTTTCTTCTATTTTTTTTTCTTTATCAAGCTCTCTCTGTATTTCATTTCTAAGAATACTTGCCTGATTTACCATATCGGTTCCGATGACACCGTTACTCAGGATCCTGCTTTCCATATTGTCATAAACATCTGCATCCTCGATGGTGAGCTCCGGCATGTCATCTGCCCTATTTCCAAACCATATTGATGAAATATGTATCAGACATTCGGCTATGACATCGATTTTGAACTCTTTAAATCTTGTCCATATCAGATCCTGATTCATCTTGGACCTGAACTGATGATAGAAAAGGAAAACATCAAGGAGTTTACGAATGGTAAGAGCATCCTCACAATAGTTGTAACAGATTTCTGCCATACGGAACACAAAGCTTGATTCCAGGGAAAAGGTGTGCATGGAATTGAAGGTTTTATCTATATAAGCTTTCTCCATCAATGAGGTCATGCACTTCTGATAGTTCTTTGTAATGAAAGGAAGCTTATAGTAGATTTCCACCGTAAATCCGTTGCCGGCTCTCATATGTTCACCAAACTTTGGATAAAAGTGATCTGTGAGATAACCGAGATCAATGAGAAAGCCCTTGGCAAGACTGTAATCCTTTTCACTCATAAGGATTCTCAGAGGGCTGTTGCTGGCACTCTCCGGAATCCTGTAAAGTCGTCTTGTGGCTGAAGACTCAAGGACGGTTGCGGAAATCTTATGCATATTAAGCATGGTAAGAATCTCAAGCTCGGAATTTTCATAGCTTGAAGAATACATGAGGCTTTCCTGATAACGTTCAAAAAACCTCTCTCCCCACTTCTTGGGAACATGCTCAGAAGCACCAAGCATGCCGATATATATGATATTGGCAATCTTATGATAGTCGGCAAGATGAAAAAGTCTCTCCCAATCCATCTTCATGTATTTTTTGGTAAAGTCTTTTTGTTTTATCACCGACCCCACAAGATCTACAAGATACCGTCCTTCAAAAACTGTACGATTCATGCTTCTTTCCTTCCTCAAAATCCTGTTACTTGTTCAGATTCTGATGGGATTTCTTTTCTATCATTTTAACATAAAAGAATCACGGAGAAAATCTCCGTGATTCCATAAATGTCTTTAAAAACTATGCTTTTTAGTATTTTTCCCATATAGCCTACGGCTTATTCCTTGTAAAAAGACTGATCCCTTGCAAGCTGCATGTTCAAACGCCTGTCCTGATCCTGTAACTCTTTTATCAGAGACCTTGTTTTGATCCTTATCTCTTTCACAAGCTTTTCATCGGGATTCTCAGGTTCTATATTCTCGGGCTCGGAATATATAAGTCTGTGCGCCGCATATGCTGCCTTCGGTCCTGCTTCTCCCAACAGCTGTATCCGTTCTGTTGTATCCTGAACCTTTCTGAGTTTGTCCATTCTTTCTTCAAGAAGAAGTTCTGCCGTATAACCGTCATTACCTGACAGAACATCGCTTATTTCATCAGTAAGATCCTTAACATCTTTCATGAATGTATATTTTCTCTGACAAAGAACAGCGAGATTCTCAACATCCAAAACATCTTCCATACTTACCACCGATAACGCATCAACCTACAACGCTTGCCTGTCTCACTTCATGTGTATCCTGTACTACTTTGCTGGCACCGTCAAATCCGTCACGAAGATCCTGTATGATCTCGATAATCCTGGGAATTTCTCCCGCCATACGCTTGCCGGATGCCCTTACCTTTGAAATGTCATATATGATATAATCATACAGCCTTCTCAGATCACTGCTGACAGGAACAGACATATCAAGAGTATTTATAAGATATCTTATGATCTTAAGAGCTTTTCCAACATACTCCTCGAACATAGTCATATCTCCATCCTCAAGTGCTATATGTGCCTTCCTTAAGTCCTTCATACACTCATCATATAAAAGAACCAGAAGTTCTACAGGAGACATGGAGAATAAGGTATTTTCTTTATACTTTTCATAAGACATGAGCTACACCTTCTTTAAAAATATGTATCAACTAAATTTCTTTACTACATATTGTATATCGGCAAAAATCTCAATAAGATAAGCTGGATAGATAACTTGACTGAGTATTCATGCTATTAATAAGTGTTTCAAGATTGGAGAACTGCTTGATGTATCTGTCCCTTTCCAACTGAAGTTTATCCTTCCACTTATCCAGATCTTCGTTAAATCCCTTTATCTTGCTGTAGATTTCGTTTTTGTTCTTTGTAGCCACAAGCTTGTCAGAACCTGCAACTTCTACAAGACGACCATAGGAATTACCGTTTCTGGATGAATATCTTGTTGCGTAAGGTGTCATCTGCTTGTTGATAGTTGATCCGAATCCGGTACTGTTTTCGGTTCCGCACATTATGTTTGCAACCTTATCGGCATCTGTTTCCATAGCCTTACGGAATTTTTCCTCATCAAAGCTGAGCTGTCCGCCATCCGCATGATCTGAACTCAGGGTGATACCTATACTCTCAAGATCATTGTAATTTATGCCACCATTCAGGATATCATTCATCATTCCGTGGAATTCATAAGCAAGATTACGTACCTCACTGTCATTATAGAGGATTCCTTCCTTTGCTTTATCTGTCCACTTCTCGATTTCCTTTTCGGTCATCTCATCTTCCTGCTCTTCGGTAAGAGGATCATAACCTTTGGCAGGTCTTGTGGTTACATGAGTGTTAACCTCATCCACAAGCTTGTTATAAGCTTCTATAAAGTTTTTGACACGCTCTGTTGCCTTATCAACATTAGCTGAAGCAGTAAAGCTTACACTTGCATTGGCATCATAGTTAGTGACCTTTCCGTCTCCATCCACCTCAATATCGCCAAAGGTTCCGCTTGCTGTGATCTTGAGACCATCAACGTTGAATGTGTTGGTATGGCTTGTTACCTTTACAGGATCAGATCCACCATAGCTTACATACATCTCAGCATCTTTACCTGCTGTATAATTTGAGCCCTCTCCGCCGAAAATAGCATTTGCCTTATCGTTAAGTTCTATCTTACTCTCTGATCCGGTAGTCTTATCAAAGAGCATCAACTGTCCCGTACTTGAAACAAAAGTTGCCTTAACACCTGCATCACTCTTGTTAATTGCATTTACAAGATCATTAACAGACGACTCCCCTGTAAGCTCAAAGGATTTCCCGTTAATTGTCATGCCGGAAATATCATCCTGAGAGAATCCAAGATCACTTAACTTAGATGACGCCGATGCAGTTTTCCCTGTGGAGATTTCATTCATTTTACCAGAGGTCCTAACAGCTGACGAAGCAAGCTGGCTTACACCCTTTACGGAAACATAATCAAGGAGATTGGAGCTTCCCGTCGCCGAAAGAAGCGCAGCCGAGGAGCTGTTTCCTGTTGTGGTGATTACTGACTTTGCATACAGATCGTTATTAACGATACTGGTCTTACCGGAGTAGCTCAGGTAGTCATCTTCCATATCGATCATCTGATCAGTGATACTTCTGTACGCTTCCTGGCGCCATTCCTGCTTGGTTATATTCTGCTTAGTCTTGGTTATTTTATTGTTGGTGTTTAATGTAAGCTGTTCGATCAACGCATCACGGTCAAGGCCGGATGCAAGTCCTCCAAAACCTTTTAAGGAGGTATTTCCCAATGAGCTCGTACTTGAGCTGCTGCTTGATGATACGTTCATAAAAATGCTCCTTCATAATTAAAACAAAGACCTTCCCTGGCCTATAGACAATATTCCTCACTACATTTATCGACAGATTATTTAATTTTATAATCATAAAACAAAAAAGCTCTGGGATATACGAAAATCATCCCAAAGCTTTTAATTTTTCAGATATATGATGTGCAGCCTGCACGTATTTCAGTGCATTATTCCGCAAGATAATTACAACTACTGTATACGGTCATTTCCATGGTGAGGATGCTCGCTGACATCCCTGATGGCTCTCATGATTGCAGAAAGGATATCCATCTTATAGTTTTCATGGTAGAAGCTTATTCTCGCGGAAGTGGACTTCTTATACATAACAACATACATGGATGGAAGGTGTGATAATGTTGCGGCAAGTACGTCTGCCTGACATCTTTCACAGGTACAACAGTTGGACTTCTTCATGTATGCAAGTATATCCTCGCTCTTTAAGCACTCCTGCATGATGTTTACAATATGAAAACCCTCATGAACCTTTGCCTCACCGAAAATCTTGGCCTCAAGTCTTCTCTGGATCGCATCCGAAAGAACATCTCTGTCCTCTGAGGATTCTACCCTTATGGCTCTTTTCTTTTCTTTTTCCTTTTCCTGTACGATCTCATTTCTGAGATTGATATCATCAAGTCCGTATGGCCGGTAATCGATGGCAGTTCCCTTGGCAGCTGTATTCCCATCTTTTCCGACATCCTTAATTTCTTTCACATTTATGCTTTCAGCCTCAATGGCATCAAAATTATCTGCAGCACCAGAAATAAACTGTTTGGGAGCCTGCTTAAGTCCGTTTTTGATGGAATCTGCTATATTTGCCGCAAATTCCTGAGCTTCGTCAGTTGATTCAAAGGTTCCCTTCTCAGGTCTTTCATCCTTTAATGATTCTGTACTCACAATTTCCTCCTTGTCGCAGGAGCTGCATCCCGAAATCTGTATACTAATCTGTATCTGCCTCCTGGAACAGAAAAAGCTCTGCATCAAGAGGGTATGCATCTACCTGCGCGTTGATGGAAGCTTCATCCAGGTCATAGTAGTCTGTCAATATGCCTGATCCGACTTGTTGTGTCCTCTCTATAAGTGAGGAATTCCAAAAACCGGCCTCCACTTCACCATCATCAATATAATATATTACATCTCCGTATTCATTATAACCGAAATGGTAGTGTTCTACATCAATAAAATTATATTCCTGGAGTCTTAACTGCCAAAAAGAAATATCGTTTATTCCTCTTGTCACAACAGCCCATACATTCCCATTGTAAGGTTCTCTTTTAAGCACCGCACTTTCATCTGAGATGAAATCCAGCTCCATGATGGCATAAAATTCTCTTTCCTCAGGATTCCACAGAAGTATGTCCAGCACCTGGTTGTCAGAAGAGGCTTTATTTATGACGATGATATCTCTGAATCCGTCTCCATTTAGGTCATACAGTGCAAATGCCGCGTTAGAAGCATTAAACTGAGCAAGAAGGGCCTTTTGATCAGAGGTTACGGTATGTTTCTTGTTTAAGGTTTTTATCACCTCTTTAAGCTTCTTTTTTGCATCCTTTCTCCAGTCGTCAAATGTAACCAGCTCGGTTCCGTCATCACCCACAAACTTGTCTCCCTTTGCAGTGTAGACATTTCTTTGTTTGATACCGTTGGTTCCGACATAATACGTTCTGCCGGTATCCTTATCCGTTTCCCATTTATCCGTAGACATGAGACCTTTTGAACCGATATAGTACTCATTTCCTCCATAGGTTATCCACTGGTTTTCAACAGGTTCATCATAGGTATAGTAATAGTACCATTTTCCTTTTTCAAATACCCAGCTTTCAGCTGATGCTGTTTCAGAGTACAAAAGCACCATCAAAAGACCCAATATAAGGATAATGATCCTGTTTTCCAGAGCAATCCGTTTCTGTTTCATAGTCCTCCCCCACTATTCGACATCACAATACCACCGTCCCCGGTGGTATGTACAAACACAACGCACGCGTGACAGCCTTATCGCGAAAAAAAGAGGGACAGGCTCCTGACCTGGCCTGCCCCAACAATATAGACGATTATACGCCCTTAAAATCATTCTTTCTCTGCTCTTCATATCTGCTGATAAGCGTATCCATGATATGAACCAGATGTCCGATCTCAGGCTTTGAAAGCTGCTCATCGGCGCCAAGCTCTTTACCCTTTGCACGCATCTGCTCATCGATGAGGGACGAGAAGATAACAATCGGAAGATGGCGGAGATGTGGATCTGACTTGATAAGCTTAGTAAGTCTGTGACCATCCATCATAGGCATCTCAAGGTCTGTGATAACTATGCTGACCTTTTCATAAACATCGGGATCATCCTTGATACCATCAAGATAATTCCAGCATTCCTGGCCGTTATTGAACATACGGACATCCGTAAAGCCTGCTCTCTGGAGAGAATCGAGAATCATCTTCTGCAGAAGAACAGAGTCCTCTGCGATAACAACAGGTGCCTGATTGATAGGACGGTCTCCCATCTCATCAATCTCTGAAACCTGGATAGTTGTTTCAGGAGAGATTTCAGCTACGATCTTCTCAAAGTCGAGAACTGTTACAAGCTGGTCGTCACACTGTGCGATACCTGTAGCTACAGACTCGTCACCAGAACCCAGAGTCTTATCAGGCTTCTGGATACTCTTCCATGATATACGGCTTATACCTTCGATGCTGTCAACACGGAAAGCTACCATCATCTTATTAAAACCTGTAATGATAAACAGGTCTCTGTCGCCGTATTCTTTACGCTCGCCTGTGAGATATTGTCCCAGATTGATAACTGTGATGAGAACATCTCTCGGTTTAAAGAAACCTTCAACTGACGGATGTGAATGAGGCATAGGCTTAACCTTCTCCGTCATCATGATCTCAACAACCTTGGCAACATTGATGCCATAGTACTCGTTCATGACCTTGAACTTCATGATCTCAATTTCGTTCGTACCGGACTCAAGCAAGATTCCGTCTTTTTTGTTCTTCTTCAATTCAGGTTTCCTCCTAACGGATAAATTTATAAATGTTTTTCCGGACGCCCTGAGGTCTTTATAACCACATCCCCCGTAGCCACATCCAGACTCATTGTTCTTGCATAATTCGATCCGCAATCCTCTGCAGCGATACGAAAACCTTCCCTTTTCAGTATCTCCCGGACTGTTTCTGCATTCCTTTCACCGATATTACCGAAACTGGCATTGCCGCTGATGGAGAACATCTTTGCTCCACCGGCGATCTTTACGATCGCCCTTGATTTAAGCATACCAAAAGCCGTCATTTTGCGTATAGTCTCAGCAAGACCTGTATCTGCATATTTCAGCAAATTGGGATCATCCTTGTTCTGCCTCACAGGTAGCATGATATGAAGCAGTGCCCCTAACTTCAGAACAGGATCATAAAATACGATTCCGATACATGAACCAAGGGCATAGGTGATTATCTCTCCCTGTCCACGGGTCAGTTTCATATCGCCGATCCCGACCTTAAGTTGTCTGTCCATAAATTATTCAACCCCAAGTTTTTTCAATATATTATTCAGGGATGCGATATCAGGCAGCATAAGGAGCCAGTCGTTGTAGGTCTTACCCTCAATCACAAAGTCAGCGGTACAATACATAAGCTTGTCAGTCTCATATCCATACTCTGCGATAGGTACGGTAAGTATGGCTCCCAGCATACTTACTGCCGAGCTGGGAACTGAAAGACTGATATTAAGATCTACAAGTTCTGTAAAAGCATTAACATAGGAGCAGATGATAATGTTTCCTATCTCTGTTATTGCCGAGTGTGCCATGTCATCAAAGGCTTCAAAACTGGGATATGACACGCCCATCATCTTTTCAAAGATGGTATTGGCAAACTCCAGATTGAAAAGGAACAACATGAGACCATTGATTTCTCCGTCCATCTTTACAAGTGTTGCTCCGACAACTTCCTCAACATCGCCACCGATGGAGTCAACAGCTTCATCATAACCAAGTATCTTTATCTGAGGAAAAGTAATGCGAACTTCCTTCTGAAGCATATTTGACAGTGACGTTGCTGCATGTCCTGTACCTATACTTCCAATCTCCCTCATGACATCCAGGTCCTGAAGGTTCATTTCCCCATAATCGCGTATCCTCATTACTCGTTCCCCACTAAATTAATTATCCTCTCAACTGATTGATGGTACCTTCTATCTCGTCGGAAGTAGTCACCATCTTTAAGGCATAGGTAAATGCTCTCTGACTCTCTATTATCTTTGTCATCTCCAATGCCATGTCCGTACCTGAGCTTTCCAGAACTCCACTCTCCAGATGTGGATAGCTCACAAGAGCCGGAGTATTCTGATTGTCACCTTCCCGGACTGCCAGTTCGTTGTCCCCTTGACTTATTAATCGGCTCGGATGAGGAAAAGTATAAACGCCAATTCTCGGTTTTTCTTCATTTTCTTGAGTTTCTTCGGTTTCTTCGGTTGTTTCCCCGTTCTCGTCTTCACTTTTTGCATGAAGCTTTTCGAAATCGATAACATCTGCCTTCAGCCTTTGACCATTCTGATCTAGAACGTACTTGCCGGATTCAGTCATTAGATAAAACTCACCATCCTCCATAAGTCCCCTGTGGAAATGTCCGTTTCTTGTATAAGTTATAGAATTGTCGTTTGGATCCTGAAGCATGAAGAAAGTATTGTCATCCATGAGACAGAAGTCTGTTTCCATATTGGTCACATTCATACTGCTGAATTTATAGTTGGAAGGGGTCTCATTAACGATGGCTCCCGCTCCTGCCTGAAGCTCTGTAACCGCTTCTCTTGAGTCGTTCAGGTTATAGTTAATAAGCTCTCTGAAATGAGAGTTTTTTGGTTTATATCCTACTGTATTGATATTGGCAAGGTTATTGGAAACCACATCAAGACTGTTTTTGAAATGATCCGCCCCAACCGCGCCGGTCCAAAATGACATATTCATATTCTATACTCCTCTATTACTGCATGTTCTTCATTTCATTTACGACATGCAAATGCTGATCTGATTGCTTCCTTGTTGATCAGTAATACAGAGAAACACTGAACTGATCAGTATTTATCAGAGTCTTCCGACATCTGAAGAAGATTTTGCCATAACTGAATCGTACATCTTGAGCATCTGTGCAGCACTCTGCAGCGCCCTTTGGGATGAAATCATGGTAGTCATCTCATCCACCATGTCAACATTGGCCCTTTCAAGCATTCCCCACTGAAGAGCAGTGCCATCCTGTCCGTTGACAACAGCGGCTGCCTGATTGGTGGAATACAAACCGTTATCCTCTTTATGAAGCTGTCCGTAATCCTGAAAATCCACAAGCCTGATCTGTCCATAGGATTCACGCTGTTCAGGTTCCTGAGCTTCAGGAGCTTCATTAGTGGGATCTTCGGGTTTTCCGGTAGTTAATGCAGCCTGAGTTTTGTCCACCCATATAGTTCCATCTTCTGAAACCGTGAAATTCTCTGTAGGAATCCTTACAGGCTGATTATCGGAGCCAAGTACCCGTCCAAGACCGTGAAGCTGAAGATAGCCTTCCTCATCTACGGAAAAAGCACCGTCTCTTGTATAACGCACTCCCTGATCTGTCTGTATGGAAAACCATCCATTTCCGCCTATGGCAAAGTCATAAATACCGTCTGTCGGATTGAATGCGCCCTGTTCAAAATTGGTATAGGTCTGCTGTGCAGTGACAATCTTGGATGTTGTGGCAAGGTCAGTAGGATTGTCCTTGTTATACCTTCCGGTACGAACCAGCATTTCTTCCTGAAAAGTAGTGGAAGTCATAGTATCCTTTTTATAACCTGCCGTCTCTATATTGACCATATTGTTACTGACAACATTAAGTCTGCGCTGCTGTGTAAGCATTCCGGATGTCAGATTGTAAAATCCCTGATACATTTTTACTCCTTTTAGGGTCCCACCCTTTAAATGACCCACTTAATTTTTTAAATAGCGGATCGAAAAAAATACTGCAAAGCTTTGTTATGACATCTTTGACATGTAGCCCTTGAGCTTCTCTATAGCAATGGAATGAAGCTGGGAAACTCTGGGCTGACTGATATTCATAACCTCAGCAATCTGATTCATATTTAATTCGTCAACATAGTAAAGAGAAATAACCTTTTTTTCACTATCTTTTAATGAATCAATGGCTTTTGCCAATGTTGCTACTGTCTCGTTCTGCAAGAAACTACCCTCCGGTTGTGTGTTGATGTCCTCTGAAGCCACCTGGAACAGAGTCTCATCATTGTCATCATAGGTCATGTCCAGGGACAGAACATTCACCATAGTGCGCATTCTGTCCACCTTTTTGATCTTCTTGACATCCATCTTGTAATACTTGGATATCTCTTCATCACTGGGTGCATGTCCCAGCTTCCGCTGAAGCTCATCTCTGGCATCCTCGATGTTCTTCCGGTCTCTGTGATAGTTTCTGGGCATCCAGTCATTTTTACGTATCAGGTCGATAACCATACCCCTGATACGTCTGGATATGAAGGTTTCGAACTTATTGTCCTTCTCGATATCATATCTGTCGATGGCCTTCATGATCTCAATCACGCCTTCGTTAATGATATCCTCAGGCTGCATGGAATCACTGTAAACATCCCTCATCTGATACGCTACGCTTTTTACTATATAAACGTAGCGCATGGTGAGCTCCTGTTTGATACGGTTATCATGCCTTTTCTGATACAGCTCGAAAAGCTCTTCATTGGTCATCGCTTCGAGATCATCAACTGCTCCCCTGTAAATAGTGTCGATCATATCTCATCCCCTCTAACTTTCTACATCTACTTCTGTTTCCTTTTACTTCTCCTCCAGCTTCAGACTCCCTATCGCCTGAATCTGGACATTGTTTGCAACTTCGTTGAAGGAAAGAACTCTTACCTGAGGATAGAACTGTTCTATAAGGTGATAGAAATGTGCTCTCATAACCTCTGAGGTCAGAATAACCGGAGTCTGCGAGAGTTCTTTGAATTTCTTGATTTCCTCGGATACCTGTCTTACAAGACTCTGTAAAACATCAGGACTTAATGCAAGATAATATCCGCTTTCACCTTTAGACAGTGAACTGACCATGGATCTTTCCAGATCCGCATCAAGAGTCACCACCTTCATGCTTCCGTCTTCACAATACATTCTTGTGATAGTACGTTTTAATGATATTCTTACCTGTTCAACCAGCGAGTCGATATCCTTTACCGGCAGTCCTGTCTCTGTGATCACGTCTACCATAGTCTCAACTATGGTCTCAAGATCCTTTATAGATACTCCTTCCTTAAGAAGCATCGTAAGAACCTTTTGTAAGAGATTGTAGGATACCAGTGTCGGAAATGCTTCATTAACAAGCTCCGGCGCTGTTTTCTTCAGGTTTTCCACAAGTCGGAAAACTTCCTGCCTTGTGATAAGTTCGTAGCTGTGCTGCCTGATAACCTCACTCATGTGTGAAACGAGAACCGATAACGGGTCGATAACGGTATATCCGTACATTTCCGCTCTTTCTCTCTGTTCAGGCTTAATCCATTTACTCGGGATACCGTAGGCCGGTTCAATGGTATCGATACCATCGATCTCCCTTTCAAGATGCTCAGGCTCCAGTGCCAGATAGAAATCCGTAAGAACTTCTCCCACTGCAACTGACTCGCCCTTAATTTTTATCATATACTCATTTGTTCCAAGCTTGGCACTGTCTCTGAGTCTTACAGAAGGAATGACAAAACCCATCTCCTGTGCGTATTGTCTTCTGAATACTACAATACGGCTTATAAGTCTTCCTCCAACGGACTCATCCGCAAGAGGTATGAGACTGTATCCGAAATTCAGCTCGATAGGTTCGACCTGAAGCAAATGGTATACATTATTAACATCTTTAAAAAATTCTTCCTGTGTCTGTTCAGGTGCTTTCTGCGCCTGCTCTTCTCCCGCAGCTTCAGGCTCCTCGACGCCGACATTTCCGATCCTCTGTCTCGCTCCCTGACTAGCTGCCCTGTAGGCCTCTGCCCTTACTGCTTCAGGTGCCTCGAGTATTCTCCGCTGCATTGCATATCCCGCTGCTATAAATCCAAGACCTACTATAAGGATCTGGATCAGGGGCATACCGGGAATAATGCAGAGAACACAAATAACACCGCCTGCGACCATAAATGATCTTGGCTGTGCCAAAAACTCCTTTGATATGTCCTCGTTAAGTGATCCCTCTGCCACGGCACGGGTTACGATCATGCCGGTTGCGGTAGAAATAAGAAGTGATGGGATTTGTCCCACAAGACCATCACCAACGGTTGCAATTGTGTATGTGTTTAATACGGTACCTATGTCCTGTCCGGACTGAACGATACCAATGATACTGCCTCCCACCAGGTTTATCGCAGTGGTTATCAGCGACATGACGCCGTCACCTTTAACAATTTTCGTAGCACCGTCCATGGAGCCGTAAAAATCGGATTCTCTTTGAACATTCATTCTACGACGGGCAGCTTCCTGCTCATCGATGAGACCTGCGTTAAGGTCTGAGTCGATGGCCATCTGTTTACCGGGCATAGCGTCGAGGTTGAATCTGGCTGAAACCTCTGCTACACGCTCGGCACCCTTTGTGATGACCGTGAAGTTCATGAGAACAATGACGATATAGATTACAAGACCGACAACAACATTTCCCTGCAGAACGAAGTCACCAAAAGCAGCGATGACCTGTCCGGAGGAACCGCCGTTAGACAGGATGTTTCTGGTTGTTGAAACATTGATGCCAAGACGGAACAGTGTAGTCAACAGAAGCAATGAAGGATAAATCGAAAATTCCAGCGGACTGTGGATCGTCATCGTGATTACAAGGATCATCATTGAGATGGCCATATTAAGAACTATAGCCAGATCCGCCATAAAAGGCGGAAGAGGGATGATCAGCAACAGGATGATTACCAGAGCCATAACAACTATGGAATTATCCGCTACAAATTTAGTCCATTTCATAGTCTGTGATCTGTTTCTTTTCTTCTCGTTATTCTATTCTCTATACCTTACGAACAAAATTAAGATATACATTCATTATAATAGTTTTTTAATAACTTGTCTCGAAAAAGTTATAAAATCCCTTAATTTTTTTGAAAAAATGTTTAATTTGAATCAAAAACTGCTCAAAATTAATAATTTTAGCTCTGATTTACTTTTACATCTTGCACAAATTGAAAGATTTTTTCTTTCAATGCCCGGGTACCTCAGCATTATCAGGCCGGAACTTCTCCGTTATTCTTCTGTTTATAGATGTAAACCAGAAGCTCCGCCACAGCACTGTAATAGTCAATGGGAATTTCCTGCCCTATCTCACAGCTTGCGTAAAGTGCTCTTGCCAAAGGTCTGTTCTCTATCCAAGGTACATCATTATGCTCACCTATATCCACAATACGGAGAGCCATAAGGTCAAGTCCCTTTGCAATAACATAGGGTGCGCCGTGCTTTTCCGGATCATATTTTAATGCTACTGCCACATGAGTCGGGTTACGGACGATAACATCCGCTGTAGGTACTTCCTGCATCATACGACGATTCGACATTTCCCTGTGCTTCTGTTTCATCTTATTCTTTACTTCAGGGTTACCTTCGATCATCTTCATCTCATCCTTGACTTCCTGTTTAGTCATCATGAGATCTTTATGATATTTATATCTCTGGTACAGATAATCGAGAAATGCTATGACAGAAAATGCAATAACAACCCGGAGTATGAGATCCCAGATAAAACTCAAAAGTATCAGTGTGGAATTAAATGGATTCATATCAAGCATCCTGGCTATGGGAAGAAGCTTATCCTTTATGATCACATACAAAAGGACCAGCAGGATCGAGATCTTCAGAATGCTTTTTATGGTCTCTACAACCTTACTCATGGAAAACAGCTTTTTCATCCCGGATATAGGATTTAATTTACTGAATTTAATCTTGGTTGCCTTTTTTGAATAATTAAATCTTGTCTGTACGCCGTGTGCCAGTATAGCCAGTATCACAGAAACCAGAAGTATGGGCATACTACATACGAGAGCATATAGTATGAATCTGTAAAAAAGTGGAGGTCCCAATGGATCATACTTAGTGTACCCTATACACTCAATCACAAAAGTGAACATACTTCTTATGAACTTGTAGATAGTTGGCAGCATTATACGGATCATGACAAAGACTCCCAACAGCATGACCACTGTTGCTACATCTTTGCTTTGACAGACATTACCTTCTTTTCTCGCCTCGCTTAACTTATGCGCGGTAGGCTCTTCGGTTTTGTCAGCGCCTTCGTCACCCATGTATCGTCCTCCTGTTACTGTTTCTTCCGCTCACAGGTTCAACGTCCGGGACAGGAACCTGCAGTTTCTGATATTCGTGATCCAAACCTGCTACCCGGCCAGGACTCTCACTATTTCATCAAGATGTGTAAACATACCCTCCATTATCCGGATGATCATTTCCGACATCGGGGTAAAAAGCACCAGAAGCATTACCATGCCGGCAATGATCTTTAACTGAAAGTTTACTGAGAAAATATTAAGCTGAGGATTGATCCTCATAAGAATTCCAAGGGATATCTCAGCCAAAAGCTCGATTGCAAGTATCGGAAATGCAATCTGTAGTCCAAGCACCATGCAGTCAAAAAACAGTTCAAACATGTATCTTGCTATGCCGAAATTCAGCTGCACCTGTCCAAATGGGATGTATTTCACTGAATTAAACAAAATACCGATATATCTTATATGTCCTCCGGAAGTGAAGAACACCATACTCATGAAAATAGCAAGAAGATTTGATGTAGGTGTTGACTGCTGATTTGACGCAGGGTCAAATACCTGTGCCATGTTGAGACCCATAACAAAGTCAATAACCGTACCTCCGAAACGAACAATGGCAAAGGTGAGATCCATTCCGAATCCTATACAGGCGCCTATGGCAAGCTCCTTAACCAGCAGCATTCCGTATTCAAGAAGAGTCTCCGGCTCCGTATAAAGAAGGCCCTCATTCCAGATGAACATCATGGCGGAAAGCATAAATACAAACATGCCCTTTATGGATGGTGAAAACTCATTTCTTGCAATCACATTATTGAAGGTGATGACTCCCGTAACACGCATTACTATGTAGCTGAAAAGAATGATCATGTCAGCCTCCGGAAGCTATCATATCTAGAATCTTCACAAAAAATTCCTGGATCTTTACAAGTATGGTACTTCCAAGAAGTGCCAGCACAATAAGAATGGATAAAAGCTTAGGCACAAATGTAAGGGTCTGCTCATTTATGGAAGTGGCAGCACTGAATATAGCCAGCACTACACCGACTATCATACTTATAAGTAAGAGCGGCAAAGCTATTTCCAGAGCCAGCATAAATGTCTCTCTCAATGTGTCAAGTGCAACTCCGGTGGTCATTATATATCTCCTCTATAGGCGAATGTTATTCGCCTTTATTTCTGACATTCAGATGCTAATCTGATTGGCTCCTGTATTTGTTTTTTGTCCGCTGCGATCCTGTCAGAAGGTGTCCGACGTGTCACTGTGAGCCTGTCGTCTATCTGAAACTCCTGATGATGGTAGAAAACATCAGTTCCCAACCATTCACAGATATAAAAAGCAAAAGTTTGAAAGGCATGGAAACCATGGCGGGTGGCAGCATTACCATACCCATGGCCATAAGAGTTGTGGAAACAACTATATCTATAAGAAGAAAGGGAAGATAGATGAGGAAACCTGCGGTGAAGCCTCTTTTAAGTTCCGATGTCATAAAAGCGGGGGTTATGATGGTAATGGGATAATCTCTTACATCGTCCTGAACCGCTACTTCAGCCATCTCCACAAATCTGTCGAGGGTTTCCTTTTCCGTATTTCTGAGCATGAATTCCTTGGCGGGAACCACCATACGTCTGATGCACTCTTCCTGGTTGATCCTTCCAGCTCTGTAAGGCTGATATGCCTGTTCGTTTATCTGGGCAATTGTGGGACTCATGATAAAGAGCGTAAGAAACAGGGCCATACCTGCTATGACCATGTTGGGCGGTGTCTGCTGAACACCCATTGCTGTTCTGGTAAAAGACAGGATAATAATTGTTCGAGTGAACGAAGTCATCATGACAACAATGGATGGCACCAGGGCCACCATTGTCAGCATAAATATCAAATCTAGGGTCGGAACGTTTCCGCCATTTAATCCGGTCAGTAAATCCCCCATTATTTACTGCTATCCTTTCCGTCTCTGAACTGCTTCCAATATCTGTTCAGATACTGAGAAAAATCGCCGGTCATATGAGGACCCGTACTCTCTTCCGACGAGAAATCGCCATCGAGCTCCGCGAGGATAGAAACCCCTTGAGAAGAGGAGCTCATAAGATAATGCTTTTCATTAATCTTAACGATCAGCAGCAGGCGATCCTGTCCAACTGCAAGCTGATCTATGACTTCCATATATTTTGCGGTTCCGTGGAACTGCCAGGTCTTACCTAAATATCTGCTGCAGACATAAGCCAGCAGCAGAATGATTACAAATACCAAAAATCCGGATAAGAGTGAAATAGTACTATGCATAGCTATCACAAACCTTCCGTACTTATTTCTTTATTAATGATCTCGGTGATACGGATACCAAAGTTATCTTCAACGACAACTATATCTCCACGGGCTATACACTCACCGTTTACATAGAGGTCTGCCTGTTCGCCGGCCATCTTATCAAGAACCACCAGGGAACCCTGTGTGAATTCAAGGATATCCTTGACAAGCTTCTTGGTCCTTCCTATCTCAACAGAGATATCCAGAGGAACCTTCATAAGCATCTCTCTGTTTTCTTCCTGCTCTTCACCCTCAACGGAATCAGCATATTCAGGTGAACTGAGAGACTGAACCTTGACACCGGGTCTCGGTTCTTTTCTAGCATTCTTTCTGTCTTCCTCTATGTCCTTTATAAGCTGCATCATCTGGGTCTGTGACTGCTGCATCTGGTTAAGAAGCTGCAAGGTCAGAGGATCAGGGGCCGCTGCTACACTCTGAACATACTGAGGTGCCGCTGCTGCCGGGGCAGGTATCGGCTGTGGTGCAGGTGCTGCCGGGGCAGGTGCAGGTGCAGGGGCCGGGGCAGGTGCGGGCGCCGGAGCTGCCGCTGCAGGCGCAGGTGCAGGTTCTGTCGAAGCTCCACCATGAAGAAGTGCATCTACTGCCGCCTGGTCTAAAGGTCCTGAGGATGCTGCCGGGGCCGGAGCAGGTTCTGACGCTCCTCCATGAAGAAGTGCATCCACTGCTGCCTGATCCAGCGGTCCTGATGATGCTGCCGGGGCCGGAGCAGGTTCTGACGCTCCTCCGTTAAGAAGCGCATCTACCGCTGCCTGATCCAAAGGTCCTGAGGAAGCAGTTGCTGCCGGTGCAGGCTCTGCTGCCTGCTCCTGAACTTCCGCTTCTGCTGCAGCATTATCCTCCTCGTCATCACCTCCATCGCTAAGCTCCAGACCAAACTGCTCAGCAAAGGGCTGAAGCAGTCGTCTCATAAGCGATACGGACATGATATTAAGGAATTCACTTTCCAGCTGTTTATCTTCTATTTCGAGAGTAAAGCGAACTACAACTTCTTCATTATCACCGGGGAAATATTTTTCTTTAAATTCTTTTTCGTTTGGAATTTCAAAAGATACGGGCGTAGAAATGTCCACAGTTGTTCCCAGGAACTCTGAAAGCGCTGTTGCGGAAGATCCCATCATCTGGTTCATGACTTCACGGATGGCAGATGCATTCATCTCATCCATCACAAACTCTTCCTCCGGAATGTCCATGCCCATCATCATGCTGACGATGACACGCACATCGTTCCGGCTGAACATCATGACATTTTTTCCGTCAAGACCTTTTACGTAGGAAATCTCAACGCCAATAGCGGGTTCAAGCTCCCTGAACTCGAACTCCGTTCTACTCTGTACCTTAACTATAGGCGTTGTAATATTGACCTTCGTACCGAGCATCGTTGATAATGCTGTTGCCGAAGAGCCAAGGCTGATATTCATTATCTCGCCTATGGCGTCCATTTCCATTTCATTAAAGCGACCAGCACCCATTCCTACTCTCCTTTACCCCTCAAAAATAGTAGTTAAGTCTTTATTTCAAGTGCCTTCTGTGCCATCGCCTTCATAGCATTAAGAGCAGTAACGTTCGCTTCATAAGATCTGGTAGCGGACATACTGTCTACTGTTTCCTTCAGTACATCAACATTGGGCATTTCCACATATCCATCCGCATCCGCATCGGGATGGGAAGGATTGTATACTCGTTTCATCTCACGGGTGTCAGTAATGATCTCCGAGACTCTGACTCCCGATCTTTGTTGTGCGCGAAAGCCTCTGCCTCGCTGGGCATTTCTGAATGCTTCAGCGAAAGATCCCTCTCCGTAGCTTTCAAACACAACATCCTTACGCTGATATGCGCCGCCTGATTCAGTGCGGGTCGTATCAACATTGGCTATATTCTCAGCAGCTATATCCATCCTGAGGCGCTGGGCGCTCATTCCGGAGGCTGCTATATCGAACGAACTCAAAAATGACATATCATTCCCTCTCTTCCTTAAAAGCACAAAGGAACATGTCGCTCCGGTTCATTTAAGCACCAAGAATATTCTTTACTGTAGAAGTGATTCTTTCTGCATTAAATGGCTTTACAACGAAATCCTTTGCACCGGACTTTATCGCATCAACAACCATTGATTCCTGACCCATTGCGGTACACATAACGATCTTTGCATCAGGATGAGCTTCTCTGATCTTCTTAAGAGCCTGAAGACCATCCATATTGGGCATGGTGATGTCCATGATAACAAGGTCAGGATTCTCCTCATCATACTTCTTTACTGCTTCGGCACCATCCTGTGCCTCAACATATTCACAATCAGCAAAGCCGCCCTTTGTAAGGGAATTCTTAACCATCATACGCATGAATGCAGCATCATCAACAAGCATAATCTTAGCCATACTTTTTTCTCCTAGCTTTTAATAAAATATACGTTATATATCATGAACTGTGAGAGAAGCATCAACCTGTCTTCTGCTCAACAGACTCACTCAAAAGATCCGCGATAATCTCCTCCGTGGGTTTATCCTTCCCGGTGGGCCTTATTCTGTCTTCAATACGTACCGCGATATTTTTCTTGTGGACACCCATGGTTCCCATGAACCAGGGCTGTCTGCCCACATAGAGCTTGACCTTACTTTTGGCGGATTTGTTCAAATCTATAACATCACCCACCTGCAAATGATAAATATCACTTATATCAAGCTTTATAACTCCAAGCTGACCTGTGATAGGGAACTTGGTATCCTTTATATGATTCATGATAACATCCGAATTGTTCTCGTAAGAGAAGCCTCTTGCGATATGCTTACGGTTATCAATAATCTTAAAGATATGCTCAAGCAATGTACCCGGTATACAAATCCTTATCTTCTCTGCAGCAATTCCGGAAACGTCTACATTGAGAACCAGGATAACAACTGTCTCATCAAGACCTATCTCCTGAGTCATGGAGGGGTTTTCCTCCACTCTCTGCATCTTGAAGTCAATGTTTATGTAATTGGAGAATCCATCGTCCATGGAATGGATAACATAGTCAAGCACCTTCTTGTAAAGTGCCATCTCCACGTCGGAATAACGATAGTTATCCTCTACACGAACAACCGAATCACCTCCACCCAGCATGTGATTTATAAGTGTGATGATAAGACCCGGTGTGCAATATATCATGAGAGGCACGTTACTCTTGCCCTTTTCGCTGATATAAGCATCAACTATGGTCATGCAGTCATTCTCATGGAACATGTTTACATACTCATAGTAACGGCTTTCTCTAAGCTCTATAACAGTTATATCCGTAAGAACACGGAATACACCGTTTACCTGAGATGTAAGGATTCTTGCATAGTTCTCATAAATACTTCTAAGGAGCTTGATCTTATCCTTTGTGAACTTACGAGGACTATAGAAATCATACTTATTAAAGTTTTCTTCTTCTTTCTTTTCCGGTTCCGCTGATGCTTTGGTTTCCTCAGCTTTTTCTTCTTTGGCTGAAGATCCGCCGCCACCGGACATTGATTTCAGAAGTTCATCAATCTGACTTTGGGATAATACGTCTGCCATATGTTAAACACCCCTCATTGTTTATCATACCAGGTTAACACACCTCTTTACACGGCAGGCGTATAATAAATAAAACTACGGTCCGGCCTGTAAAGCGGCATCCAGTGAAGTTAAATCCTTCACTGCGTTTGCTGCATAACTTTCTAAATCAGCCTGACCCGACACTCCCTCGGCGGATGAGGTAACAGACGATGTATCACTTCCTCCGGCAGGAGTCAGCATCACCGTATTTTCACTTATACCGGCAGACAATCCATCATCTGCCGTTGCTACGCTTTCACCGGTTGTAATGATAGTGGTGTCAGCGTTAATGCCTTCATTCAGTTCCTTATAATACTCATCCAGATCCTTGACATCACCGTCCTTATCTATGATCAGTATCTCAACCCTTCGATTGGCAGCTCTTCCTTCAGGTGTGGAATTGTCCTCAAGAGGTCTGAACTGCCCGTATCCGATGCTTACCAGCTTATCCGGATCCAGGAATTCTTTATTTTGTATGTAGATACAGACCTCTGCTGCTCTCATGGCGCTAAGCATACGGTCGTTTCTTGCATTGTTTATCTTACTCGGATCAGCCTGTGCGGTATGACCCATTACATTAAGCTGTGATATCAATTCATTATCTTTGCTTATTGTATCACATAATATGTCCAGTGTCTTCTGTCCCTGTTCAGATAATACAGAACTGTCACCGGCAAAAAAAGCTTTATCCTTAAAAACCACGAAGGTGTAGTCCTCACCCCGGGTTACGGTTACCCCTTCGATACCGGCCTCATTGAGTTTCTGGGCTATCTGAAGATAAATCTCCGACAGATCCGACTTCTCCAGAAGGTTCTCCTCAATCTCGGGGTTTCCCACTATACCCTCCGGCGGCACCCCTTCTTCCACAACCTGGGCATTGACAAGAGCAGTATCCTCTTTTTCCTGAGCAGCTCTCTCACTAGGGGTTTTGCCATCCGGATAGATACTTCTTACGAAGAGATCCCATTTCTGGCTGTCAACACTTGACATGGAGTACAAAAGAACGAAAAAGCACAGAAGCAAGGTTACGAGGTCACCATACGTGTCCATCCAGCTTCCGCCTTCGTCACCTCCTCCGCCTTTCTTTTTCATCTGTTATTTACCTCCTCCGTCTGCCTTCTTAAGCAGCTTGGTCTGCTGTCCTCTCTGCAATGATGCAAGAAGATGTTCTCTGATATACTTGGGGTTCTCACCTGACTGAATGGATATAACGCCTTCAATAACCGTAGAACAGTAAAGAACCTCTTCTCCTTCTCTTACCGCAAGCTTCTGTGCGATAGGATGGAATATAACGTTTGCAAGGGCAGAACCGTAGAATGTTGTGATCATGGCAACACCCATGTCCTGTCCGAGGGTACTTGCACCTCCGGATCCGGAAAGATCCATACCTCTAAGCATGTTTACAAGTCCAACCAGTGTACCGATCATTCCAAAAGCCGGTGCCAGGGCTGAACCCTTAACATACATACCTCTTGCCTCATCATGACGGGTCATCATATCTTCAACCTGTCTCTCAAGAACAAATCTTACTTTATCGGGATCGTTTGCATCCACGATCATAAGTACCGCCGATTTGAAAAACGGCTCCTTTATCTCTCCTGCCTTTTCTTCCAGTGCCAGAAGTCCGCTCTGTCTTGCTATCATGGCGAGGTCCACAAGCTGCTCTACAGTTTTCGGAACATCATACTTCTTCGGGCCTCTGAGACAGGTTCCGATATGCTTCGGAATATCCTTCAGCATTCTGAAAGGATAACAAGCTATCAGACAGGCTATGGTACCACCAACAACGATGACCAGAGACGGTATATCAACGAAGTTTCCAAGTTTTTCGAAAGTGATACCGTTGACGATAAGCGCTGCCGCTATAATCCAACCGATTATAAGAGTTAAATCCATCTAGCTAAGCCTCCTGTAACCCCTCTTATCTTATAATTTCTCACCCGGAACATCCACACCCCTGAAGATCACTACCTCATGCAGAAATCCTATAATCTGAGCTTCGATGTCCTCCAATGTATTTTTAACCAGATAATAATCTCCCGTGGTAAGCTTCACCTTGGTTTCAGGTATCTTTTCGATCGACAGTATCTGGAGGTAATTTACGTACAGTGGTTCACCGTTTAATCGGATGAGTTCGATCATAAAATAGTATTCCTTCTCAATTTATCGGCTATAGCGGCGTTATATATAACGCCGCTATCAAGATTTTTATGCATTTTAAGAGATATTATAAGTTTATCTCTTCATATTTACAAGTTCCTGCAGAATTTCGTCAGAAACCGTAATAACTTTGGAATTTGCCTGGAAACCTCTCTGAGAGGTGATCATATCGGTAAATTCCTTTGCGAGATCAACATTGGAGTTCTCAAGGTAGCCTGCCATAAGGGTAGGTGTGGCACCAACACCCGGCTCGGTTGCTGTAACATCACCGGTATTGTCGCTTGATGCTGTTGTGAAGGTATTGTTTCCGGCCTTCATGAGACCCTCCTGGTTCTGGAAGGAAGCGATGGCAACCTTACCGATAACTATGGAAATTTCTTTGGTGATCTTACCGGCAGTGCCGCTTGTCTGAACCTCCTGTTCAACTATCGCCTTGACAATTCCGTCATTTCCTATCTCAATACTTTTTATCGGAATCGAAGGAAGCCCTTGAAACATCGCAGCTGTTGTGGTAACAGGGTCACCGTTTGTCGGATTAACAACATTGGTACCTGCCACAGGAGCTCTCAGCGGAACCAGCTGTTTATTATAACCGGTTTCTGGCATTCCATAAGTCTTCGCATCCGTAAAAGAATCCGGTCTGTATCCATATACGAAATTTCCGTTGGAATCCACTATCATACCGTTACTGTCCACATTGAACTGACCGACTCTTGTATAATTAAAACCGGTTGTTTTCATTATATTTGTTGTCTCTTTAACAGCATCCGTAGTGTTCTCCTGATTTATTTTTATTCCGGCCACGATATTCTGCGGGCTTGTAATGAAAAAACCGGAGCCGTTTATGGAAGCATTAAAACCACCGATATAGGAAGGTGTTGAAGATGTGAAATCTGTTGCTATACTTCCTGTAAGTGATCCGTAACCATACTGGGCGGCATTAGTACCACCGGTCAAAGCTGCAGTTTTATCAGTTGTTGTAGTTCCCTGTGCGGAAGCATTGGTTGTATGATACAAAGTATCCTTAAATGAATAGCTCTGAGCCTTGAAGCCAAAGGTGTTTACATTGGCTATATTGTTAGATAATACATCAAGCTTTCCCTGGTGTGCTCTTAATCCAGCAACTGCTGCATCCATTGCTCTTAACATAATTCTAAATCCTTTCTATACCCGGAACAGGTTTTGCGGCATCCAAACCGCGTAGTCACTGTTCACCTTATTCATCCTGATAAGTTTTAGATAGATAAGTGCAGCCCCGGAGCCGTCACTTCGGGACGGACTCCCGGCATCCTGAAAAGGTCCTGCCTACATAAAAACCGCACTGTCTATATTTGTAAGTGTTTTGTTTCTCATATCGTCCTCCGCCATGGTGGTCACCACAACATTGTTGGGAACATTTACTATGAAAATCCCCTGACGACCGATAACCGCTACATCCTTTGCGCCTTTCTTCTTCGCCTCCGAAACCGCATTCCTGAGATCATCCATAAGACCGTCATTCATCTCTATGTTTCTCTCCTCGAGACGCCTCACTGCGTGCTTGCTGAAGCTTAAATCTTCCTTTGCCTCTTTCTGTAGTTTCGTCAATTGTTCCTGAAAGGAAGTACCGGTATCATTTGTTTTGACTGCTTCAGTTCTGTTTTTTGTGAGATTACTGTATTCTACTGACTGCAGTCTCCTTGAAGTAAGATCAAAATCCATAACTTTCCTTTCTTCAATATTCTGTTTTATCTATCCGGTCGGTCCCGGCTTTCTTGAAAATATTGTTTAAACCTATCCGGTTGATCCCGGCTCTAAAGCAGAACTTCCTGAAGAACTACCGTTACTGATGCTTGCGATATCCGAGATCTTGTAATCTGTCGTATCACCCTTAAGCCTTATGATAGGTTCGTCATCCGTAAGATGTACAGATTCCACAATTCCTGTTTTGGTTGTGGTGGACTGCCCGGATCCGGCTTCACCTTCCACAAGAACCGTTACCTCTTTACCGATCATCCCAACCGAGTAGCTCTGCTGAGCAAATGCTATCTGGCTGTCAACGGATTTTGTCATGGAGGAAAGTGACTGCACCATGGCCATCTGGGACATCTGCGCCAGAAGCTCACTGTTGTCCATGGGATTGGTCATATCCTGGCTTGAAAGCTGCGCTGCCAGAAGCTTAAAGTAACTGGTTATGGACAGTGTGTTCTTATCATTGGATTCTACGGAATAGCTTCCGGTGTTGTACGGACTGGTACTTCCGGATACTCCCGATACATCTGCCATATATTTCTCCTTTCTGATTCATAACTTCATGAATCGGCTTTAATGAGTGTTGTTAAGTCACCATTACACAAGTCCAAGCCTCATCTGATGAAGAAATGCTGTGCTGTTTGTCTCATCAGCTCTTGACTGCTTCTCATTCTGACGTGACTTCTGCTGTTCTCTGTTCTCGTTTGACTCTCTTCCTTCAGCCATGTCATGCTTTGTGTTGCTCTGCTGTGTATTTGGTACAAATACGCTGGTTTCCTGTCCGGTCTTCTGCTGAATGATATTCGCCATCTGAGGAGCACTCTGGGTAAGCATTTCAAGGGTCTTACTGTTTGTAGCACTGATGGATACCGCTGCATGTCCGCTGTCATAATTTACATTGATGGTGATCTTACCAAGATTTTCAGGATCAAGCTCGATAGTAAGCTGACCGTTCTTTGAGGGGAATCTTGATGAAACAAGATTTGTAAGGTCATCTGTAAGTGTTGACTCCGATGTACGCATCATCATGGTCTCGTTTGTGCCCACCGGTAATTCCTGCTGTGTAGTTACTTTCTGAGTCTGGGTTGCAAATCCTACCGGGACTGCTGCTGTAGGATCAGAATCATCTTCTGTCTCTGTATTTGCTTTAGTCTTTGAAGTATTGGAGCCAACCTCGGTTTTTTCTGTTTTTGCCATAGTGCTGTCACCGGGTCTTCCTGTAGGTCCGTTGGTGTCCGTAGAAGGTTGTCCGCTTGGAGAACTTCCGCTTTCTGATACGATACGTCCCTGACCTTCAAGGCTCTTAAGTATCTCCTCAGGACTCTTACCTGTGTCATCAACGTTCCCTTTTCTGTTATCTGCTATAGAATTATTTATCCTAGTGTCATCACCAACGTTCTCGGTTTTGGCATCTGTGACAGCCGAACCGTTTCTTTCAGTCTCAAGTACTGCCTTGTTTGCGGCTTCCGTATCTTCTCCGTTTCTTTCAGTCACTGTAACTGAATTTCCATCCTCTACCGGAACGGAATTCTGAAGTACCGGCACAGGTCCTGAAGTATCGTCTGAAACCTTTGTCTGAGCTGTTACCGAAGGTGCTTTAGCCTCTGTCACAAGTCTCTCGGTAACAAGTTCTACTCCGGCATTACCGTTAGGAGTGATCCTGTCGGCTTCCAGGGAACTTACCAGTGCACTAAGAGCAGCTGTGTCATCCTCTTCTGCAAGCTCGACTCCGGTATTTACGTCAGATACGATCCTGTCTGCCTCCATGGCACTTACAAGAGCCTGAAGAGCTGCTATATCCTCCTCTGTCCTTGCCTTCATCTCATCGGAATTATCTGTTTCCCGAGTCTCCTTAGCTGTCTGTTTTGTTGTTTCCTTAGTTGTCTGTTTTGTTGTTTGTTTGGCTGTAGCCTTGACCGTATCGTCCTTTCCTTTTGAGGGACCGTTCTGTGTCTTGTTTCCCGCATTGGTTTTGGTGTTCCGGTAGTCTGCTCCGCTCTTTTCAGAGATCAGGGCTGAAAAATCAATTCCGCCTGTTCCGGATGAGCTGTTATCAGAACTATAGCCGGATCCGCCCGGACCAAAGGTCACTGTTCCCGCAGAACCTGAAAAATAGTTACTAACAAGTTCCAAATTTTGCCTCCTTTCTTATAATAGAATAATATGGTTTAAATATATGTAATCCATGCATTGCATGAGGATCACCTTTTACTCTGCGTTGTCAGGCCGATCTCCCGATGGAATTCGCCTGGTTGGATACAAACTCATCGATGAAAGCTTCCTGATCCTTCTGCTCCTGAGCCTTATAGATCATCTGCTTCTTTTCCTTAAGCTTTACAAACTTATTGACATCGATGTTTGCTGCCACAACCTCATCCTTTTTCTTATCGGCATTAGCCTGCAAAATCTTAAGTGCTTCTTTTTCCATCTCAACCTGTTTATCAAGATTGTCGATCATTGATGAATACATAAGGAACTTTTCTATGGCTGCCCCGGTCTTTTTAACCTCATCAAATTCAACCGTAAGGGCGTCTGCCTTGGCTCTTAAGTTCTGGATCTCAAGTTTCTTCTCTTCCACAAACTTCATTCTTACAGCATATTGTTCCTTGAGATCATCAAGTATCCTCTGTTTATACTCAAGCACTGACTGAAGATTGTATTGAAACTTTTTCATTGTTACTGCCTTTTTTCCTTTCTCCCTTTATCTTTTAACCAACAATTCTTTTCATCTGTTTAAGCACATCATCATAGCTGAAAGATTCTTTTGTCCCCTGACACAAAAACTTATTGATGTCTACGTACTTGCTCACCGCCTCATCCAGTGCAGCATTGGTACCTTTTTTGTAAGCTCCTATGGAAATGAGATCTGCATTTTTCTGATAGAGTCCCAAAAGGTTTCTCATATTGGAAGCATATTTGTAATGCTCCGGTGATACGATCTCAGCCATAAGACGGCTTACGCTGGCGCCAATGTTTATGGCGGGATAATGGTTCTCCGCCGCCAGTGCTCTCGACAGAACTATATGTCCGTCAAGAATACCACGTACTGTATCGGCGATAGGTTCATTGGTATCATCTCCTTCCACAAGAACCGTATAAACGCCTGTAATGGAGCCTTTGTTAAACTGCCCCGCTCTTTCAAGAAGCCTCGGAAACTCTGCGTAGATGGATGGTGTATAACCTCTCGCTATAGGCGGTTCCCCTGTGGCGAGACCTATCTCTCGCTGTGCCATAGCGTATCTGGTTAATGAATCCATCATGAGAAGTACATCCATCCCCCTGTCACGGAAGTACTCTGCAATAGTTGTGGCAACCAGCGGGCACTTAAGTCTCAGCATCGCCGGCTGGTCTGAGGTAGCCACCACCAGCACCGAACGCTTCATACCTTCCTCCCCAAGGTCTCTCTGTGCGAATTCCAGAACCTCTCGTCCTCTCTCGCCTACGAGGGCTATGACGTTGATGTCTGTCTTGACATTCTTGGCTATCATGCCCATGAGAGTCGACTTACCTACTCCGGATCCTGCGAAGATTCCGATACGCTGACCCTTTCCGATGGTATTGAGACCATCGATGGCCTTTATACCGAAGTCCAGTCTTGAGCGTATAGGTGGTCTGTCGAGAGGATTTGTATATCCGCTGTTAACCGTATAGGTAGAAGCATTTCCGGGAAATGCGGGGCCTCCGTCCATAGGCTGCCCGAGAGCGTTAATGATACGTCCCTTAAGGAAATTCCCAACCGGAACTCTGAGTCTGTGCTTTGTGTTTCTCACGAAGCTTCCGGATGTGATACCCGATGTAGCCTCATAAGTCATAAGCTGAACTCTGTCCCCCTTAAAGCCAACCACCTCAGCAGGGATACTTTTATTCAATTCCTCATTGTGGATCATGCAGATGTCACCGACACTTGCCCTGTCGCCGGAAGCTTCGATAGCCATTCCAACGATGTTCTCGATCTTTCCTACACGACCCACTGTTTCCGACTTCCGGATTATCTCCGGGAGCTTCTCAAACATTACTCATTACCCTCTTCGTTTTGTTCCATGATATCGATACTGTTGAGATTCTCTCTGATATTGTCAATCTGTGAGGAAACTCCTATATCGATCATCTCACTTGGTGTTTCTATAACCGCATAACCCATGCTTTCCTTATCCTGGACAACGAACTTGACATTGTCCGAAATTCTTGCAAGGTCTGCAGCCACGTCCTCGTCTACCGAAAGAAGCTTTTCATAATCAAACTTATCTATGTAGATCTTGATCCACTCCGTTTTCTTCATCTTTTCAACCTCGGCTATGATCATACGCTTAATGATCTCACCGGAGGTTTCGAGGCTTATATGAATGACTTTTTCGGCAACGGCTATTGCTACATCCTTCAGCTCATCCAGGTATCTGTGAAAGCTTTCCTCTCTTTCCTCACCTATCTGAATGATTGAATGAGCTACAGCGGTCTGGTACTTTTCTATAGTCAGTTTGAAATCCGCCTCTGCCTGCTGCTGTGCTGCCCTGTGACCATCCGCCATGCCTTCCTGATGTCCGGCATTGTAACCTTCGTCATAGGCTTCTTTTTTGATCTGTTCAGCTTCCAGATTGGCCCTGTTAATGATCTTTTCCGCCCTGTCAGCCGCATCCCTCAGCATCTTACGCTGCAAGATGGCTATTTCCTCGTCCGATTTCACCTGTTCGCTCTGCTTTTCAGGCTCCGGACTAGTTACTGGCACATCCTTGTAGGTTTGATAGGCAACTTCTGTTTTTTGTTCGGGTTCCGGTTCCACCTGATTTACGATAACCTCAGGTTCCTCCTCCACTTCATCTTTATTGAAGTTTTCTATGGGAGGAACAAAGGTCTGAACACTTACATTACGGCCACCCTTGATTATGGATCGAGACGATTTCACCTTATACAATGATTTCATCATCTCCTCCTCCCTTATTGATTACAAGCTCGCCCTGTTCCTCGAGCTTACGGATAAGGTTAACGATACGCTGCTGAGCTTCCTCAACATCCTTGAGACGAACATTACTTGTAGTCTCGATATCACTTCTAACCGTTTCTGCCTGACGCTTGGACATGTTGTTGAAGAATATGGTCTTCATATCTTCGCTTGCAGTCTTCATGGCAAATACGATATCCTTTGTATCGCAATCGCGGATAAATCTCTGAACGGAACGAACATCCATAAAGAGTATATCCTCGAATACGAACATCTTGTCTCTGATGTCCTTTGAAAGATCGGGATCCGATACATCGAGTTCATCAAAGATCTTCTTTTCAGAGCTTCTGTCGATATGGTTCATGACATCAGCCACATAATCGATACCACCGAGGTTCATATTCTCATCACTGGTAATGATAGAACTGAACTTACGCTTCATTTCGCTTTCAACTATGGCAATGGCCTCCGGTGAAACTCGGTCCATGTTTGCCATGGCTGTAACTGTTGGAATGCGCTTTTCCTCGGGAAGGTTCTCAAGAACCTTGGCAGACTGCTCTGCCTCCATATAGGACATGATGAGGGCGATAACCTGTGGTCGTTCGTTTCCAAGCAGTGACAGAAGTGCCTTCGGATCACCCTTCGCAAAGAAGTTGAAGGGCTTGGAAGCCAGGGTCTTTGAAACCTTTTCGAGAAGGTTCTTGGCGGTGGATTCGCCAAAGGCCTTTTCAAGGACTACCTTTGCGTAGTCGATTCCACCGTCAGTCATCATCTTGTGAGTGAGACAAAGCTTGTAAAACTCGTCCAGGGTATCCTCTACCTCTTTGTTCGTAGTCTTTCCCAGTCTTGCTACTTCATATGTCAGCTCCTCGATATCCGCTTCACTAAGGTACTTATATAATTGTGATGCACGATCTGCTCCCAGAGATACAATGACAAGTGCTGCCTTCTGTTTACGAGTCAGCTTTCTGTTTGCAATATATTTCACAGGATCGATCGAGATAGTTTCTTCCGCTTTACTTTCTACCGGAACGGTCTTTTCTTCTGCCACTGTTTATCTCCTCTCCCTCATCATCATCGTCTTCAAGCATCCAGCTCTGGATAAGCTTTGCAACTACCTGAGGGTTGTTATCAACAAATTCTCCGATATTCTGCTTCAGGCGCATGCCATGCTGCATTGCCGCACTGGTTTCTTCCTCTGCTCCGATTTCTCTCTCCTCCTGCTTCTCGCGGCTGTTTTCTTCTGCTTCTGCCGCTGCTGCCGCCTCTGCTGCAGCTGCTGCCTCTGCCTCCGCTGCTGCCTGTGCCTCTGCCTCTGCCTCTGCCTGAGCTTTAGCTTCTGCCTCAAGTTTAAGTCTCTTCTTTTTCTTCTTACGAAGAACGAGGAGGATAATGATAAGAAGCAGCAGTACGATTCCGGCTATAGCTGCAATAAATGCAACCAGAGGAACCTTAGCCTCTTCTTCTGTTTCGCCTTCCGCTCCTTCTCCTGTTTCTTCAGTAGGTTCAGGTGCAGGAGTTGAACGAATGACAGTTATCTTATTTGCGGCCTCAAGCCTCGGAATACCTCCCGCATCTGCAACCAGATTGATGAGGTCCTTTTGCTGAACCGCGGTGTCGCTAGTCATGATAACTACAGCCACCGAAGCATCCTTGAGAGCTCCAGGCGGGATCTCTCTCTGCTCCTTAAGAACATTGAACAGCCATTCTCTTTCGTAAGCATTGTATGAATATCCGTTGATGGTTGTGTTTTCTCCATTCTGGTTCACATATCTCGGAGTGTCAGCATTGGCATCAGTGCCTACAACGCCGGCGGCTCCGTCTGCTGCCGTACCGGAATCTTCACGGTTGTACTTCTCTGTGTTGAGAAGACCTTCTCTGTTCTCAGCTGTTTCCGGCTGATCCGGAACAGTATACTCAGTATTTTCCGATATGAGCTTTGTCATATCGAGAGTACCCTTTACGGATACAGCTACATTGTCATCTCCGTAAAGCTTTCCGAGAACGTGTTTGATGTTGTTTGCTATTTCGCGCTCAACTTTACGGGTGAGATCCTGAACCAGCTTACTGGTATCTTCTTCCTCTTTATCTATGCCAACTTCTTCCATGGTTTCGGCATCAAAGACCGAAACGTTTGTGAAATTCATGCCCTTAACGGATCTTGAAATAAGATTCCGGATGGCGTTGGCGTTTGCCTTCGATAAAGTCTTCCCCTCCTTCATGGTAACAACTACCGATGCGGAGGCATCTATAGTCTCGGTGGTACTCAATGCAAACTTGTCATCCGACCCCTGAGCTATGGTTACCTTGGCATCCTGTACTCCGTCAAAGAGACGGATGGTTGCTCCCAGACGATCCTGAAGATCGTACAGGGTGTAAAGCTCTTTATCTGATTCTGTTGTCATGAGACCGGCGTTGCTTATATACATGTCATAAGCAAAACCGCTCTTCGGGTAACCCTTACTTAAAAGAGAAACTCTCGTTGCCTCTACCTTATCCGAAAGAACCCTGATGGATCCGTCGGAAGCATTGTAGGTATACTGGATCTGCTCGTCCTGCAGAAGACCTGCCACCTGTGATGCTTCTTCGGTACTCAGCCCCGTAAACAAAACACTGTATTTTGGTTTGTTATTTAAACTTAAATAAATAATTGCCACAGCAGCGGCTATCACCGTTGCTGCAATGATGCCTATAACGGCTATCTTGCTCCGTTTAGACAACTTCCCCCATTGCTCTTTAAAGTTTTCCAAAGTTCACTCCACTCTGATCCCCATCCCCGATGTTAGCTGTTCATCCTCAAAAGTTCGTTATATGAGGTTAATGCCTTATTTCGTAATGTAACCATAAGGCTCAGACTTATGGCAGCCTTAGACTCAGCTATAGGAAGCGAATGTGCATCCTCAAGCTGTCCTGTTGCAAGGAGATACTGCTTGTTCTCAACGTCTGCCTGAGTGGTCTTAACATTGTTCACAGTCTGATCCAGAACTTCCTTGAACAGTTTTGCGCCCTCAGTCTCCTCAGGTCTTTGATTACGAATGGTTCCCTTTTCAGTGAGATCCCACGGCTTCATTGGTGTGATAAATTGATCATTAATTTCCATACTCAAGGCCCTCTTAAATCTTAAAAATTGTAAATTTTACCTAATTTTTAACTAAGCAAATAGTACGCTAAATTTTATAAATAGCGTTTAGTGTGTTTCGCCCGTCCTTGGAAACTAACTTTTCATGGAGTCAATACACGGTTCCTGAGGCTGAATGCCCTAGACTTGGATCCGTCCCTCTCTAAAAGATGATCTCTGCTGCTTCCCTGCAGCAGACTATTAAATAACTTACGTAAAAAATTACTTATAATTTCTATTAAAAATTATGAGTTTTCTATTAGTATCACTATAACATGATTCAAAACAGCATGCAACAAGGAAAATATAAAAGTAGTTAAATTTCGGTGAATTAATGCTGAAATTTAAGATAATTTGCACAAAGTTTTTGTGTTGTTTTAAATTGTGCCATTAAAACAAGCAATAGATGCCGGATGAGAAAACCACCGGTAAATGCTTAAAACAGGAAAGAGCTGCCGGGTGGCAGCTCTTGTGTTTTTACTTATTATATATAAGTTCTCTATAATATTTTTTAGTAAGTGATCTTTGCAACCATATCTTTGAGAAGTGTTGCGTGATCGTTAAGCTCGTTGCTGGAAGCGGAGCTCTCTTCGGCTGTGGCGCTGTTCTGCTGTACCACCTGGGAGATCTGCTCGAGACCTGTTGTAATCTCGGAAATGGATTCGGCTTCCTTCTGCATCTCGCCGGCAATGGAAGCAACCAGTTCTTTGGACTTGATAGCATTATCCTTAACAGCATCCAGCTCATGGGCTGCGGATCCAACCATCTTGGAACCCTTATGGATAGCCTCAATTGCAGACTGGATAAGAGTTGAAGTTTCTGTTGCGGCATCTGCGGACTTACCTGCAAGATTTCTTACTTCGTCAGCTACAACCGCAAAGCCCTTGCCGGCTGCTCCCGCACGGGCTGCCTCAACAGCGGCATTAAGTGCAAGGATATTGGTCTGGAAGGCAATGTCATCGATAGCCTTGATGATATTCTCGATCTGATTGGACTTGTCTTCGATCTCCTTCATTGCATCCTGAACTTTTGCCATCTGTTCATTCTGCTCGGTAAGCTTATCGGCAACGCCTGCGGAGAAGTCTTCAACCTCATGTGCAGATCTTGCACTATCCTTAACCTTGGTATTAAGTGATCCTACAGTTGCGGAAAGCTCCTGAAGAGTAGCTGCCTGCTCTGTAGCACCCTGGCTGAGAGCCATGGATCCTGCTGCGATCTGCTCAGAACCGTTCTGAACTCTTGCGGCAACTTCATTCATATTGGCGAAGATTTCTGAAAGGTTTTCGGAAATCTTTTCGAAGCCGGTTCTGATAGGTGCTGTATCATTAACATAGATCTGAGGATTCTTAAGCTTTGCGGAGAAATCTCCGGTACTCATGGCTGTAAGCATGGTACTGAGGTCATCGATAAGGAACTGGAGCTTCATATTGACATCGGCCATGTTGCCTACCATCACACCAAGCTCATCCTTTGAAAGCTTGTCTCTGTCGATTTCGGTATCGAACTTTGCCTGTGCGATATTTTCCATAGTGGCATTGGCAAGCTTGACATTCTGGATAATCATGTTTGCAAGACTCATGAATACCACAATCACCAAAACGATTACCACAATTCCGAGGATTGCAAGCAGTACTGTTACAAATTTTTCAAATGTTTCAGACTTCTCGATGAGGTCAGCCGCCTGTTTATCTGAAAGGCTTCCTACATCTCCAAGGGCTCCTGAGAAGTTCTCGGAGGTGATGACATTAAATCCATCCTTATAATAGGTTGCCGCACCTTCCCTATCTCCCGCATCCATCATATCCAAGATCTTGTAGGAGTCGGTCTTAAGTTCATTAAATCTCGTCTGAAGAGTTGAGGTCAGCTGAGCGTCTCCCAGAGTCTTTGCGATGGAATCGATGCTGTCCTGCATATCTGCAAATCGCTCATCAAAATCCGCTCTCTGGTCGGCCACAGAATTGTTTTCGGGATCAAGCATGGTAAGGAGCAGACGTTTGTTGATTGTCTGTATATCCTTACGCATTCCCATCTGTGCTTTGGTGTTATTGTACTGTACACCTGAAAATTGCTTCATCATTCCACTCATCTTTGAGAAAGAGCCGAATGAAATTCCAACCAGTACGATGATGGCAACCGCTATGATCACTATTGTTGTGATGAATTTGTCTTTGACCTTCATGTTCCTAAATGTTTGCATCTTGTTTCCTCCTGCGCTGTCCTAAGCTATGTTGTACCCGAATATATGGAGCGTACTTGCTTTTCGGCCTTGTCACGTTCCGTACTGTTCTTACTTCCGGCAATCCTTGCCTGAGATTCAACAGTTTTTTAGTTTCTACAATTTCCTTATCGGCAAGAATATTTTTCTGATAAGTATTTGTGTGATATATTATTTATTTAATAAAACGAGGGCCGGAGCAGGAGGGCATCCCTCCTGCTCCGGCCTAATTTACTTTTACGAATGAATAGATACAATTATCCTCGCTTTTTGGCTATCATTACGACGGTCATGCGGCAGCCGAGGGTCCATTCGGCGGGGAGTCCCATGTCTTTTTCTTTGCCGGCGGGGTAGGAGCGTCCGGCGCTTTCTGTCACGAGGTGCCAGGTGAAGCCCTCGGGGATTATGGGCATGGTAAAGGTGTGTGGTTCCCAATGGGCGTTTACCATGACGTAGATATAGCTGTCTTCTTTGACCCGGAATTTCTTATGGTCTTCTGCGTACATGAAGGCGAAGGCGTGGGTTGGGGCGTTCATGTCCAGCTGCCAGGGAGTTTCCGAATGGAAGGAAAGCTCAGGGTAGCCGGTGCCGTTGTGGCCTCTGAAAAAGTCTTCGCTTCTCAAAACCGGATGGGCCTTTCTGAAGGAAATGATGTTTTTCACGAAGTTATGGAAATCATCATACTTTTCAAGTCCGGTCCAGTCGAGCCAGGTGGTCTCATTGTCCTGACAATATGCATTGTTGTTGCCGGACTGGGTGTTGCCCATCTCATCTCCGGAGAGAAGCATCGGCACACCGCGGCTAAGGAACAGAATTGTCAGCAGGTTTTCCATCTGTCTTCTTCGGCGGTTGAGGATCTCTTCGTCGTCAGTATCTCCCTCTGCTCCACTGTTCCAACTGTTGTTGTCATTGGCACCGTCAAGGTTTCCCTCGCCGTTTTGTTCGTTATGCTTTTCGTTGTAGGAAACCAGATCCCGGAGGGTGAAGCCATCATGACAGGTTATATAGTTAATGGATACAGCCGGAGTTTTGCCCGGATACATATCTTCGGATCCGGCTATCCTGTTGTAAAGCTCGGGAGCGCATTCTGCCTCTCCTTTTATGAATTTTCTTACGCAGTCTCTGTACTTTCCGTTCCACTCAGAGAACCTGTTCCAGGAGGGGAATGATCCCACCTGATAAAGTCCGCCGGCATCCCAGGCCTCCGCAATAAGCTTTGCCCTTCCGAGAACCGCATCATGAGCGAGGCTCTCAAGAATAGGGGGCGAGATCATTGGCGCCCCTTCCTGATTCCTGGTGAGGATGGATGCAAGATCGAAACGGAATCCGTCTATATGATAGGAAGCAACCCAATACCTGAGGCAATCCTTGATGAAGCTCCGGACCACAGCATTATTACAGTTCATGGTATTGCCGCAGCCGCTGAAGTTATAGTAGTGGCCGTCGGGGGTCAGGAGGTAATAGGTTCTGTTGTCTATTCCTTTATAGGAAATAACCGGACCTTTTTCATCTCCCTCGGCGGTGTGATTGAACACCACGTCAAGGATCACTTCGATTCCGTTTTTATGAAGCGTCTTGATGGTATACTTCAGCTCGTCAACCTCCAAGCCGAGGCTGCCGGAAGCAGCGTAGCCGGCCTTGGGGGAGAAGAAGTTCACGGTGGAGTAGCCCCAGTAATTGTAGAGTTGCTGACCCCTCACTGAGAAGTCGTTCTGAAGCTCGTCAAATTCAAAGATGGGCAGAAGCTCGACACAGTTAACTCCAAGCTCCTTTAAATAAGGAATCTTTTCACAGATTCCGGCATAGGTGCCCTTGTATTTTACGCCACTGGATTCATGACGGGTGAAACCTCTGACATGCATCTCGTAGATGACCAGATCCTTCTTAGGAATGTTGAGAAGTCTGTCGCCCTCCCAGTCAAAATCCTCCATTATCACACGGCCTCTGAAGCCAATGTTTCTGCCGGTTTTTTTCCGTTTTTGCCGGCGCTTTCCGTATTCTGCCTCAGGTTCCTCCTCAAGGATATTCTCAAGTCCGGTGTAGTCGGATTCGTCCAGGTACTTATGCATTTCCCCGCCCCAGACAGCTCTTCCTGACACAGCCTTAGCGTAAGGGTCCAGGAGAGGATTTTCCTTATCGAAGCATTGGCCCTTTTTTTCATCATAGGGACCGTCCATGAGATAGGCATACTCGAGGTCGTCAATGTCAAGGCCGAAAACCATCATGGTGAAAACGTCGCCTATCCGGAATTCATCGGGGAATGGGATCTTCACGAAAGGCTTCTCCGCTCCCTTGTGATACAGGAGCAGGGTGCAGCCTGTGGCCTCTGTTGAGTATATGCTGAAATTTACTGCATCATGAACTATGGACGCGCCGAAGGGGAAAACGCGGCCCGCCTTGTATTCTATGCCTTTAAGTTTTTTGGTGGGAAAACTGTCGATAGGTATCATATTTATTCCATTCTTCCTCACTCATAAGAATATATCTTGTGGATATCTGTTTCACTTAAGCCGCTGCATCCCATGTTTCCTTCGTGTATTTCTCCTGAAGCTCATCATACTGAGCCAGGGTACGGTCAAACATACTGAAAAGATCAGCTTCTGAGATCAGGCCGTCTTCATTGGTCGGCACACCCTCAAAGCTAAGGTTATATCTCATAGGAGGATTCTCCGGTGACAGAACTGCTGAATCTCTGATCTGTTCAGTGCTTCTGTAAACCAGATTGACCCTGTACCATGCCTCACCCTCCGGATCACGCCAACGCTCAAAAAGCACCTTCACGCCTATCGGTGTTTTTGTTTCAATGCTGTCCGGAAGAGTATATGGCTTCACTCCGAGAGCAGTCAAAGTCGTAAACACTGTACAGTCGTGAGCACAGAGGAAGCTGAATTTCCTCTTTTCATTCTTAAGTTCACTTTCCAGTTCCCGGACCAGTGGATTGCTAATGTTTACCGATACAAGCGGTGCACCGAATTTTATTTCTTCATATCTTGTAAGTACATTTGCTATCTCTGCCCAGTCTGATTCACTGAGTTCGTGCCCGAAGGAAGCCTTTTTGAGATCCGGTTCCTCATAGTACTGAAGAACCAGCGCATCTGCCACCTGACTTGCTGTCTTTATGGCACCTGTTATATCAGGTTCCTGACCCTCAGCCATCTTGTAGCCTGAACTGTCTTTTAAAAGATCGCCGTACTTCCCATCCTTATAGGCTTCACTGTCCTCCATATCAACGGTATCCATGATAAGCTTTATGGCATCCCTCAACTCGTCCGTAAGTCCGTCAAAGCCTGCATCACCGCCCATGGATCTGACCTGTTCCTCAGCATCGGAAGCGTACTCCTCCGAATAAAACTTAAGATTCGGTTTCATAAAGTCTTCGAGACCATTTGTGGCTGTGGGATACTCCACCTTAACGTCCGCAAGGGGAAGCATTCCTGAGGCAAAGTATCTGGCTGTTGCTCTGCAGCGCTGCTTCTCTCTTGCATTAAAACGGATCTCACCTTCTTCAGGGATACTGTTTTCCGGGATCAGTCCCTCCTGATCAAGCCACTTTCTGAAGTATTGTCCCATGTTTGTTTCCTGGATCCCGCCCTTTGTGGTGAGTTCACTGGCTTTAGCTGTCCACCTGATCCACTCGTGGGGTGTGAGCTCCTGTGGGACAGAACCATTACTTGATAAAGGAGCACGAAGGTTATGTCTGCTGAGAGCCACCACCTGTTCAAGCTTATAGCGCGCCATGGTATTCTTCATTACGCCATCGCCATAGATGGTAAGGAAATCATCCTTCATGGAGATAGTGTCAACACCCACCTTCTCATAGGACTCTTTCTTTTCCTTAGCAATGTCAGATTCTCCATATTCTCTTACAGGATCATCAGCGAGTATCATATAAGCCTCGCTTCTGTATGGATTGTTCGAGATGGTGTAAACCGCCATGGCGAGATCTCCGGAGGAATTGCCGAATGCAAGCACCGGCTGCTGCCCGATCTCTCTCACGATGGCGTCCACCTTACTGGTCTTGGCATTTTCACCATAGTAGTTACCGTCAAACACTATCTTGTCTTCAGATGTGAAAGTATAATCAGTATCCTCAGCATCTCCCTGATTGGTTGCGGTGTAACCATACTCTGTGCCTATAACCTGTGCCGGTGGGATGTCCAGAGTATCGGCGACAATCTGACGCACGATGTTCCGCTCCGTGGCAGTGACTACATAGACTTTGAAATCATTATCCTGAAGCTCCTTAAAAAGCTCCACCATGGGCTTGTACCAGGCCTCGCCTCTCGTCATGCCCGTGAAGCCCCAGGCTTCACTTGACTTGAAGTTTTCAACAACCTCAGCAAGTTCCTCCATAGTCATTCCCTTGTAAGCTTTGGCTGCTGCTTCTGCCTGTCTGGTACTCATGCCATCCGGTTTTTTCCTGCCTGTAGCTTCCATGATCTCATGGGCAACACTCAGGACCTCTTCAGACATGTCATCCGAATGGCTCAGTGCATAATCTGCGAAAACCATATACTCAAAGCAGAAAGGATCGGTTTCACACATCAGTGTTCCGTCCAGATCGAAAACCGCTATACGATCCTTAACGGGGATGTAATCTGATGAAGCTTCATCCGTCACTGCACCTATGTAATCATTGATCTTTTTCGCAGCCTGAGAGTCTTTGGTCCAGTAATCCTTGATGAAAACTTTCTCAACCTCCGATCCGGAGGCCAAGGCGCTTTGATCCGTCTCTTCAGCTACGGCAAAATTCAATGACACCGGATAAGCGATCAGCGACAAAGCGATGGCCGGGGCCAATAGTTTACGAAGCTTATTACCTATTACCTTCATTGTCTATACTCCTTGTATTTTCTTAATGGATCTTTTTTTGTCGATGGGTGTCATGGATCAGGGTGGTTCTTTTTACCATATATCCACATAAATAAAAAAGCCGAAAATATCCATGCGTACATAGATATCTTCGACTTTAAAAATAATTGTATAATCCTTGTATGGAAAAGAAATTAATCTTTCACCAACTGTTCTATCTTACAGGTATGCTCCTTAGTATGCTCATCATAATTGATTCCCACCAGAAGAACCTTTCCGGTATATCTTTCCATGGAGTCAAAATACTTCTTATCCTTTACCTGCTGAAGGGCGCTCTCCGAGGATTTGTTGTGTTTCAGCTCTATCACCATGGCCGGAAGCTTCTTGTTAAGCGGAATATAAACTACATCAGCAAAGCCCTTGCCGGTTGTCATTTCTTTCCTGACATCATATTCATTAAGTGCATAAATGAAGGCAAGATAAATTGCACTCTGGAACACGTCCTCGTTATTGTAGCTTCTGTTTGATGCCACATGAATGTGGGAGATGTCCAATGCCTTTGCCACGGCCTCTCCATCCCCCTGAAGAGTTTTCTTCAAAAGTTCTTTCGAGTTCTTGATGATCTCATCCGTCACTTTATAATCATGACTTACGGCGATAGCATTGAACCACTCCTGACGCACTTCACGATTTGGGATGCGACAGGTTTGTTCTTCATCATCATATGCAAGATACCCTAAGTGGATCAGATATGTGAACATATCGTCCTTTGTGGCAAAGTCGTTCATGGTATTGAGATAGCTTGTTACATTGACATCAACTTCTTCGCCGGCAAGCATCCTTATGATATCGTCTTTGGTTCCTGCAAAATTTTGTTCTATACGATCTGCGATAACCTTGTAAGATGATGTCTTCCCCCAATATCCTCCAAATTTATGCATCTTCATAGACTTTATGACTGATTCAGGACTGTAAATATCCCATCCATCCACAACATAACCGTCATACCAGTTGCGGCACTCGTCAAAATCCATGTTGTACTCTGCGCAGAGATTTTTCACCTCTTCCCCAGTAAATCCCATGAACTCCGAAAACCTGCCGGCACCAAGTATAGTATACTCATCAAAGTTATTGAGTTTACTCTGTATCTTGTCTCTCACAACCGGAAGGATACCTGTGAGATATGCCATGGATATGGCCGGACGCAGGGTATTACTCTTGAAAAGACCATTCAGGAAGCTCAGGTACTCATCAAAAAGCTTCTGTGGTACCTGTTCACGAACCAAAACATCATATTCATCGATGAGGATGATGAAAGTGTCTCCCGTTTTAGAATAAATCTTTAGTATTGCTTCCGCCAAGGAATCCGTTTCTTCAATTGAAATCTCAGGATATGTGGTCTTAATCTCGTCTTTTACCTTTTCCTGAATGCCTCCTATCAGATTCACTTTATCCTTAGTGTTCTGATATTCACTATTTAAATCGAGCTGGATAACATTATATTTATTGAGAAACTTCTCGAAATCAGGATCTTTTGAAACCTTTAAGCCATCAAACAACTTTTTTGAGTCACACCCTCTCGAATAGTAGGCTGCTATCATGTTCTGAGCTATAGTTTTCCCGAACCTCCTGGGCCTGGCCATACATATGAGATTGTTATCTGCATCGATCAGACGATTAGTCACCTTAAGAAGCATGGACTTATCTACATAAATCTCTGCCGATGACGCCCGCCTGAACATTTCATTTCCCGGATTCAAATAAATTCCCATAATCCATCTCCCCAGCAACATGAATCTGTTGTTTAATTCAATAATTCTGGTTTTAGTCTAGCATAAAAAAAGAAAAAGGTCACTTAACCCGGAGTTGACCGGTAAGTGACCTTTTTTGATTACACTCTTTCAATATCACATGTGTGATGCTTAAATTCACCACTTGTATTCTTAGCATCCCTGTTGTAGTTTATCCCCACAAGAAGGATATTTCCCTTATAGGCTTCCAGTCTGTCCGGATACTCCTGCCGTTTGATCTGAGCGATGGCACCATCCACATCCTTTTCGTATTTCAACTCAATTATAAGAACCGGCTTGTCTGCATACTGCGGGCGTGGAATATATACCCTGTCAGCATACCCTTTCCCCGCATCCAGTTCAGGAAGCATGGTGTAATACTTTTCTGCCGCATAATATGCATAAAGAATAGCGTAGCTGAGTGCCGCTTCGTCATTGTAGGTTTTATTATCCGCTCTGTTATGGGCTTTTTCCAGAAACTCTGCTACCTTATCGCTGTCCTCTGCCCATGTTGCTTTTACAAGCTCCAATGAAGTTCTGAAGGAGGCAAATGCATCTACCCACTCAGCATCTTTTGTAGAAGACTTGAACTCGTCCATTATTTCGCGGTTAGGTATGAATACCTCACTTTTTTCATCATCAAAGCCAAGGTATCCTAGATGAATCAGAAGCGACAGCACATCATCACGTCCGGTGAATGTGGTCATATCGTTCTGGTATGTTGATGTATCAATCTTAAGTCGGCCACCATCCATGAGAAGAGCTATGGCATCTTTCAGGCCATCAAGATTTTTTCCAATATACTCAGCCAAAGCTTCATAGCTTTCCGTTTTATTCCAATAATCCTTAATGATTCCTGTAGTTGTTGCTTCAACTACAGATAAAGGACTATAAAGATAATATTTCACAGACTCCGGACGTTTTCCAGTAGCTCTCTGCTCTCTATGATCGGGGTCCGGAGGAATGATGTCACTAACCACATATCCATCATACCAGGCTTTCATACTATCGTAGTCACGGCCATACCTGACAGCCAGCTCCTTAACCTCATTCTCTGTAAAACCGGTGTATGGTGCCAGCTCTCTCGGAAACATCATAGAGTATTCTGTAAACATATTAAGAGCAGAATGCTTACCGTATTTCTTGATGGGCAATATTCCGGTCATATATGAAAGAGCAACATGAACATTATCTTTCATAAGGTCGCGAAGAAAATCCAAATACTCTTTATGCTCCTCTTTTTCTTCCTTTCGCTCTCTAAAAAAAGCATCCCACTCATCAATAACGATGACTACCTGTCTGTCAATTTCTGAATAGACATCGTCCAATGTCTGAATAAGGTCGTCATCGCTCAAATAATCTATGTCGGGATACTCCTTTTTGTAATCTCTGATCACAAGGCGCTGCATGTTCTCCAGAGCTTTTCTTATGGTAACATCCTTCTTCAGAAACTTTGTCATCACTATCCTGATAACATCAAACTTCCCCAAATACTCATCCCAGGATAATGTCCTTGTCCCATTCTTTACAGGCTTGCTTTTAGAAATCAACCTTGATTCAAAAAGCTCCCTGCTGTCTGCCTCCCTGTCATAATAGGCACATATCATATCAGCAGCCATTGATTTTCCAAACCTTCGTGGTCTCGAAACGCTGACATATTTCTTCTTGGTCTTCAAAACTGAATTCAGGTACAATATCATTTCGGTTTTATCAATGAATATTTCTGAATTCACTGCTTCTTCATATAATTCTTTTCCCGGATTCAAGTAAATGCCCATACCACATCTCCCAAGCTACATGAATCTGTCTTTAGATCCAAAAATTCTAGCTTTAGTCTAGCATAAAAAAGAAAAAAGGTCACTTGACCCGGGGTTGATAGATCTACCAATTTTCTCTTGACAGAGCAACAACTGTCCCCAAAAATGTCATGAACCTTATCATCCTATAACATCTTTGATATCCGTCATCCTTCCGAAGAAAGGATCCTCAACTTTCAGGGACAAGAAATCTTCATCAAGTATCTGCACCTTATTCACAAGAGTAAGAAGCTTCTCATCAAGCTTTTTGTTTTCTTTTCGAGCTGATTCAGGCAGAATACTCAGATAATCCTCAAAGTACTCCATGATACCACGTTGTGCCCGGTCAAATACTCTCAAGTCTTGAGCACTTCGTGTTTCCTTTGCAAAAACCGGATTCCCTTCATTGTCCATTTCCTCCATCTGAGGATATGGCGCAGTCAATATTGTCTCCAGTATATAGTAATTGTCAAAGATAGCACTTGAGTTCTTTTCCTCATCCGAATAGAAAGGCTCTATGTCCAATCCTTTATCCGCCATAAATTCAGGCTCCAGCTGAAGAAAATAAAATCCTTTCATATGTTGAGAAAATAGCTTTTGAAGATACATTTGTGTAGTGCCCTTTGCCACAAAGTCAAAGAATGCAAGGTCACCACCAGCAATGCCAAGCTTATCAATATATTTATGATAGTTTGCCCTTTGATACTTTCCTTTTTCCAAAATAGCTGAATTGCGATCAATGGTATTTAAATCATTCACATCGATACCAAAGCGTACTTTTAATGTTTCTTCAGAAGATCCGAAAAACTTCATGCTGTCAACATAGTCAATATCATCTTGAGACTCCATTCCTGCCCGGATCGCAGCGGTTCTGGATGTATGAAAGTAATAGTGTGATGTGGAAGTTCTCAGCATTTGAAACAATTTCTCTATAAGATATCCGTCTCTTGCTCCAAAGAGAACTTGATCATATCCTTGTCTCTCAATGCTATCGTTCATCCAAAGTGTAAAATCAGAGATCATGGGTCCGCAAAACAGATAACCTATATCAGAAGCATCTTTCACGGACAACTTCCGCTCTTCATCCTCAAACCGGAACGGATCATTAAAGATACGTGCCAGGAAAAGACCCATCTTTACACGGTCGGATAAACTTATAGTCTCTCCTTCAGTTCCGAGTCCTCCAAGGGCATCAAACAGATCTACAGCACTATAAATCCTAAATGCATCTATGCCATGACTTTTAGCTTTTTCAATATCAGCAAATTCATCATCACCTATATGAAGTATCCTTTTTCCAATATATTTGTCTGATAGTACAGAAAACAATTCCTGGGTCTTGGCGGTTCCATATTCGCATGATACAAGAATGTCTTCATATCCACTAATTCCATTTCTGTCCAGAATCTGAATTATCTGATCCTTTGAATAATAAGTATCTGTGGTTATAACCACCTTCTTACCCTTGGATACAAAGGACTCGAACATTTCTCTGACTGCTTCACGACACACTAACAATGAATAGTCAAGCTCCCATTCACGTTTTGACAAATCTTCCGCACTAAAAGAACAACCACCTGAAGACTTCAAAACATGATCATAAATCTGTTCTAGTCTGGGTGGTTTATCCTTTGACAATTCTTTTTCCGAAAAGAGTCTATGTTTAGCAAAATCAGGGATGATAATGCCTTCATCACGGAGTTGGATATTCAGAAGTTCAAACACTTCCGTATAAGATCTGGTTTTCCTCATCACCAGCGTATCAAAAAGATCAAAGCTGATAACATCTGCATCGGATGACATATTTATCAGATCTTCTTTGGATGCACCACTGACGTTCTTAAAGTCAAACGCTACTGCTGCAGTATCCAATAAATCACGCCCACGGACATCAAACAGAGCTATATCATTCTCGCGACAGAAATCACCGATCCTTTTGGCTATGGCCTTGCAGGAACCGGGGCGGGCTATTACGATGATAAGCTTTATATCATAATCCAGGATTATAGATAGTGGAATTATAGGATAGCCATAGATTTCTCCGGAATCCTTATAACCGTCGAGAAGGCCAATGATTGAGATCTGTGAAGAATATTTGTTAATGAACCGTTCAGTCTCCGTGCCGAGACCGTAGAGAGCGATATTCGTCCCTTTATGCTTTTGCAAAAAATCATTCAATGCCTCTTCCATATGTTTCTCTGGGTATTTAATCATAAAAATTATAATCTGTAACCGCTATTTTCAGTTTATCTTTCATCTTCATAAAATAATAGCCCGTTAGCAATTCCGCTGCATAACCAATACTTCTTTCTTTGATAGGGATACATTGCACACGATACGTTTCTTCCAGCTCAAAAAGTATCCCAAATATCCATTCACAATAATCATCAAATACACAAGCCTGTGCTATCAGCATGTTATTGGGATAATAGAATCTGTTATCCAAATAACATGCAAATATCTTTCCTTCTCCCGGATGCATGTGCTCAACTGCATTTGTAACATCTTCCAAAAAATCGTTAGTCGTAAGGGGATACTCATCCACAAACAGATGCCTTAGTCCATATGTAGTTACACGAGGAGTTGTAAGTATCACATTGATAACACTTTCAGGTAATATATCAACCTCTTGATCGCTCAAAATAAAACGTCGCCTATAATGGCAAAGGCCCTTATATGACACATTTTTCACATTTTTCCAAGCCCAATACATTACTGACATCTCGCTATAAAGACGATTTTTATCAGAAATATTATCTCCTAAATCGTCCCGGATTTCAGCTATACGACAATCTGTTAATGATGCACCACCCTGAACCGGAACTACCCATTCCGGCAGTTCACCGGTTATATTGTCAGCCTTATTATAGTGGCTGGTACACATAAAGACATTTACCGAATTATTTTTAGAAGTTGTATTAATATTCTTTTTACCGGCTTTGGAGAGAATATCATGCGCATTTCTATACTTTCCAAGTTGTTTTTCATAATCTTCTCTTAAATCAAAGCCGGCAAACCCTTTTTCGAGCCACTTAGAATCCTTAGCAACAAGCATAAGGTATTTACAATGCTGAACATTCAATATATCCTGCAGGTCATCGATAGACGTACCTTTTTCCACTATGTTCTGATACGTATCATCAAATACATCATCAAGTATTTCTATTAACGAGTTGTTTTCATTAAAATCATAAATAAAATCATCAAATACAAGCTCGTTTATTTGCCTGAATCCATACTTTCTATAGACCTTACAGCCATGTTTTTCAATAAAACCTGTTATTGTACTCCACAGCCTCTCACCCATTGCAAGATATATGTAACAATCCTTAGCCTTCGGCAGGCATTCTTCAAATGGTTTAACATCTATTCCGTCAATTTCTGAAGGGTTGCCTTGCATACTAGTCACAGCAAAACAAAAGATTTCATCCTTTTTGTTATGCCTGACCAGGCTATAATACAACTGCCTTGCTATTATGCCGGCACCATATATGATGATTTTAGATGAATTATCCAATTTAAGGCTACCCTCCCGATTATGAGTCCAAGACAATAATTCTCTCTTTTTGTATTCCGAGCTTCATTATTTGTTGCTCTATTTCGTTAAAATAAGTTTCATTTGCAATTATCACTATACAATCTTTGTTTATATCTGTCATTTTTTCAGGATTATTTATCAAAATCCCATCGAAAGTTTTGCCCCAAAGCATCGAATTATTATCGTAAAATAATAATACTGTTTTCCCATTACTCCTTAGCTTATTATATGCTTTTTAACCATAATCCCCACAGCCAAATATTACAAACGACTCATGCGTCTCTACACAAGAATCAATCTCTTTCTCCGAATACCTTGTAAGATACTCCTCCTCAGATTCAAGCAGGCAATCTAACTTACCCATTTGGCCGATTAGAATTTCATCCTTTGTCAGATATCCTAGGTTTAATGCATGTTTTAATTCACTGCAAAACCATTCATATATATTCTTGTGTTCTTCTTTGGATATGACAGATTTATCAATACAACAGTAAGAAGATACAAATGATTTTGCCATCCTGGAAAAAAGCAAGTGATATACTTTATCATCAACTTTAGACATATGACTTAATTTGTCTTTAATTGTATAAAACTCTGTATATGAAAATTGTAAACCTTTCCCTAAATATGATGAATCGGTCTCGCGATCAATACGATAGTGATATAAAATATTACGTAAATAGATAGCCCTCTCTGCAAAAATGCCTGTCCAAAACAGAAATCCTATGTCTTGAAAAGCAGCACCCTATCGTACATATTTGTATCGTGAAAAGAATGTTTACTAAAATAGTAATGGGTCCCATCATCCTGAGTAAAAAAGGCATCATAATCAGCCTTTACATAATCCGCATCATTGGCCCTTGCAACATCATATAGCCTGCGAAACATATCCGGATCAACAAAATCGTCAGTTTCAACAACAGCAATATAATCGCCTTTGGTCACATCAATCCCCAAATTGACCTGGTATCCGTAACTGCGTACGCTACTATGAATCAATCGAATACGAGTGTCATCTTTAGCTGCACTTTCTATTATCTCAACTGTTCCATCCGTAGATCCGGCATCTATACAAATGATCTCAATTTCACGGATCGATTGCAGTTTTACGCTTTCTAAGGTTTCTTGAATATAACCAGATACATTTAATGATGGGAGTATCAAAGATATCTTTATTTCCATAATATATATATTAAAACTATTTGATAATATTCAATATCATCTACATTTGATTAATTATAACATTATCTGATTTTCTTCTGAATCGTTCTGCAATATTATCAACCACTTCATCTGATACCACTTTCAATTTAGGTACATGTAGTCCTAAACTTTCATACTTATTTGCTCCAAGAGTATGTGTCTTAAATATCTCCACAGGAACATCTGAATACTTATCTAAGAAGCTTTCAATACGAGTCAAATTTGTTTCAGCTAAAGTGTATTCATAATTAAGTGGAATGCGAAAAATAATTTGTTTATTAGTCTTATGGATGATATCCATATTTTCCAAATAACAATTTATATTTCCACCTAGTATTTCAGCACATTGCTCCTCAACCAACAACTTTATATCTATTATATAAACATCTATGTAATTCTCAATTTTCTTCCAACTCTTATATGGAACCTGAAGAGCTGTTTCTACACATATGTTTATTTCCCTATCATTTAATTCTTGCAATACGTTCTCTATTTTTGTGAGTTGCAAGAGAGGTTCTCCACCGGAAAAAGTCACGCCACCATCATTTCCATAGAAGGATTTATCCTTCAGTATTTCTTTTAACAAATCATTCGCACCATAATAAGTACCGTAAACACCCTTCTTACCATTAAAATAATACTCTTGAGGAACAACACTTATATTTTCGGGATTTGCACACCAGGGGCAAGATAGATTACAACCTTTAAAAAATACTGTTGTTCGTATTCCTGGTCCATCATGAAAACACATTCTTTGAATGTTTGTAACGAGCACTTTTTCATCCACTTATTTTCATGCCACCTTTCTTTCATTTTCCAAGGCTCTTTTTATCAGAACATCCTTATATTCATCCGGTAAATCTTTAAAATATGACGAGAAGCCCCACACCCTAACAATTAAATTTGGAAATCTTTCCGGATTCTTCTTTGCTTCAATAAGAGTCTTGCTACTTACAACATTCATTTGCATTTCAAAAAATCCTGCTACAACTGCCCCTTTAATAAGCCCTATCATTTTTTCCATATTATGCTTTATAAAATCAGGACTGACCATGAAATCTATTACATTTCCATTGAATTGGTTCTTTGTATAATCAAGCCGAGAAGCGTAGTTTATTATTTCCGTAAAGGCCTCATTACTTTCATTTGAAATATGAACCGTAAACGGATCCCCCTTGTGACGACCATCGAAGGACGCGCCAAAATTTCTAGCTGCGTCCATGTATGCAGCACCGCTCAATCCAACCTTAATTCTACTACCAAAATTGTCAGTATAATCACTAAGCTTTTCGGATGCAAAATCCATTATTTTTTGTGTTAACGTAATAACATCAGGATCGTCGCATCCAAAATGGGATCGTTCCCTTTGCAACTCCTCAAACATCTCTTTCTGTCCCTCAAAGTCTGTTGCTATCATTCGTTTTACATCAAAAAGCGTATATTTATTTTCATCGAAAACATATTTCTTTATATTGTATAATGAGTCTATGGTATTACCCATAGCAACAGAAGTAATTCCAAGATCACCATACAATCCTCCTCCTGCAGAAACATCTTTTTCGTTTTCAAAACATCCATATGTAAAAATTGACAGTAAGATATCATTCTGAAACACCTGATTTTTCAATACTCGTTTAACAGCATTTATGTTTAGCCCCAGGTAGAACAAATATCTATCAAGCATTTCATCAAAAGATTTTATATTCTCAAGGTCATCTCTCTTAAACAAGTTATCAAGAGCGCGCAAATAATTAAGTGGGGTTCTATTATTATTGCAAGCACTCTTTCCGCCAATCAGTGGCTCCCAGCATGCAGATGTCGTGTATTCACACGCATCTTCTTCTGAAATACCAAAACCAGTAAGGCAAGGAATCACTACATCATCATTTGCAAGAAGCGGTGCACCCAAACCTGTAGATATTGAGTCTAATGCTAAAGAGATTAAATCATCCGGCGTATTCTTATTAATGCGAAGCAGGCACTTGGGATCTGGCTGGTTTACATTTTTCATGGCCTCAATGAAAAGATATGTTAGATCATTACATACATACTCCCCTTCTATTGTGCTTTTGCCCAAAACAAAAATCTGACCAGTATCACCCATTAACACATTACTTTTATATCTATAGTTTTCGTGTAAAACTTTGAACAGATCTTCCAAAATGTGAATTACATCATTTCTCGTTAAGATGCCTTCCTTAATGTCCTTGTTATAATATGGGATCAGATAGCTGTCCCATGCTCCTAATCCCACCAGCCTATGATCCGTCTGCCAAAATAACTGATTCAAAAAAAGCATACGCTGAATTGCTTCTTCAAAATGAGAGGCTGGTTTGTCAATCATGTTCATAAAAACTTCAGCAGAAGTTGATTTACGATCTTCACATCTCATTTCTTTTACTATTCTCATTATGAGAGTGCATATGCTTTCACATACCATATTGTAGTTTCTTCTAAATTCTGTATTTTCATCTGGATACTTTAAATCTCTGAACCCTCCCGTTAGGATCTTATCGTACGCAGGTGTGATATTCTCATATCGAAAACCTCGAGTTGTATCCATTACATAATCAGTGTCGATAAAGTAGAAAAACCTTTCATTATCGTTATGTAAAATATTAATTTTTTTACAAATCAAATCAAAAACTTCAACATAAGATCTGATTATTCCGTCATCAAAAAAATCGTCAGATACATTTCTTAAACCTGCAATCATAATAACCCTCCCTCGTATAGTATCTTTTAGATACCGTTTTTTATAAAAAATTAATAGTTACTTTTGTTCAATAGGCTTAGTAAAGCCCATGGTATAATTGCTCCTTAGTGTCAATCAGGTATCAGTTCTGATTCCCCCTGTTGAACCAATAATGGTTACTTCATTCATAGTCTGTTCCCCTGACACGGATGTTAGCTTCAAACCAGCTGGCTGTTTGCCTAAGTTCATGGCCTGCCTCTTAGCAGTGGGGGTCGCATCAGTCCATCTTAGGCTGGATTCTTATATGCGAGGGTGTCGATGCTCCGTGATCATGGGTTTTACCAAGCCGATTGAACACTCAAATCCAACATAGAAAGAAGGTGATAACATGAACCCACTTTACGTCGGTATTGATGTGAGCAGCAAATCCAATGTCGTATACCTGATGCTTCCTGATGGCAGTAAGCATAGCAACTTTTCTGTTGCTAATTCTCACGATGGATCCACTCAACTGGTAAAACGTATCTTGTCAGCGATTAAATCGCTTTCCCTTGACACTGTAATCATTGGTCTCGAAGCCACTTCTGTTTATGGTGACAACCTCGTGTATTTCTTAAGGGAAGATGCCACTCTGGTACCCTATGACAAGAAGATTCATGTCCTCAATCCTAAGCAGGTTAAAAACTTCAAAGAAGCGTATAACGACCTGCCCAAGAATGATTATGTGGACTCCTATGTCATTGCTGACTGCCTGCGTTTCGGTAGAATCAACAAAGAGGTCTATCAAAGCGATTACCGTTATAAAGCTCTTCAGAACCTCACAAGGGCGCGTTTTTTCGCAGTTCAGAATCTCGTTAAAGAAAAACAGCGATTCATCAATGTCCTATTCAAGAAGTATTCTACGATGACGCAGGAGAAGGTATTTGGCGATACCTTCAGCACTACTGCCTTAGCTGTCTACGAAGAGTTTGAATCCGCAGAAGCGTTGGCCTCGATGGACTTACAAGAGCTTACAGATTTCATTATGGAAAAGGGAAAGAACCGCTTCCCTAATCCGGATGCTGTAGCCAAAGCCATCCAGAAAGCTGCCAGGAGTTCCTACCGTTTACCCAAGACGGTGAATGACTCCGTTAATCAGGTGCTTTCTATATCCATAACCTCGATAAAGGCATTGGATGCTCAAATCAAGGAGTTTGACAAAGCTATAAAAGCCCAGATGGAACTCCTCCCAAATGTATTGACATCCATCCCCGGTATTGGTCCGGTATACTCCGCAGGCATTATTGCGGAGATAGGAGATATCAATCGTTTTCCGTCTCAAGCTCAGCTTGGCAAGTATGCAGGCCTAGCTTGGACTCAGAATCAATCCGGTGACTTTGAAGCTGAAAACACAAAACTCATACAATCCGGAAACCGATTCCTAAAGTATTACCTGTGTGAAGGTGCCTTGTCTCTCGTGAAATGCGACACATAGTACCGCAACTTCTATCACTCCAAGTATAAAGAAGTGAACAGGCATCAACACAAACGTGCACTCGCATTAACTGCCCGTAAACTTGTGCGGTTAATCTTTCGACTGCTGAAAGATAATCGCCTATATCGAGCAGCGGAATAAGAACTTATTCCTGTTGCTAATACCCCATGCTTCAAAAAAGCTGAAATCGCAGGGTTTATTAAGGTTACCCTATTTCCAGCAAATGATGCAGAAAATATATCAAAACATTATTATTTTTCACTTGACATCACACCGCTGGACTATATTTCGAATGTGGCATCTTTTAATGAAAGCGTCCTAATATGACTGTTATTTTCTACAAGATATCTATTTACTGCTTCATAGTTAAATATTGGAGAAACACACACAATATCTACCTTTGGCAGTTTCAGTACATCCTTCATAAGGTAAACTGGGATTCCTTCAATGTGTCCGATACCTTCTGCATTATTATCTACAAACCAATCTATTCTGATTTCCGTACCTTGCAGCTCTTTTAGAAACATTTTCCCTATCTCACCTGCATCAAAAAAACCAATTGTCTTATATCCATACTGTTGGAAATAAGATTCAAAACTTTTCAGATCAAGTTTGTTTTCAAGCCACCGTTTCAATGTCACCATCGTGTCCCAAACATCATTTGGATTTTTATAATTATTTATGGCATCCATATGTCTCCACCTTCACCTGTTTTAATCACACTACCATTTCACATCTTTGACTTAATTTTTGCTATCGTTTCAGCCATAATAGGTCTATAAACTTCCTTGAAAAAGTTTTCATTCTCTCTATAGGCTGCTGCTTGCTGATATATCTCTTTTTTATAAACGCAGTTTGCATATCTGTCTGCCCACACCTCCGGCAGTATATCCTCTTTTATATCCTTTACATGCGTACACATTCTTATGACTTGATCAAAACTAGAATCATTTTCTTTTGTAATATACAACTTCGGCATATGCTCTTGGCTCGCATACGCCTCTATTGACTTTTCCCACAATTTGATGAATTCTTCCTCCCCATAGTTGCAATCTTCAAGACCAATCGCAATGGTTTCTAATTCATATCTTCTCTGTATCTCTCTAAACCAGAATATTAGAATTCCAAACAAATCAAGAGGATTCTCCTCAATATAATTATCAATCACTCGTATTTTGATCTTTGCATTTGAATCTGCAAACAAATTGATGAATGGTATTGTCTGATCAGAAATAGGAATAATCCTATTTTCCGCTGCTTTTCCCCTTACCAATCCAAGATAATCGTGAAATGCCGTATTTACCGCATAGAATAATTCTTTGCCTCCTTTAATATAGAAGCCAAATAACTGTGCATATATTTCACTAAGAATTACTTCAATAAAATCTTCCATACGCTCTAACGGTACAAACTTGGAAAAGAAATGTAATCTGTTTCGAGTAAAATAGTACTTGGGAAATGTGTTCTTTTCTGCTTTCCTAAATCCCCCTTTATGAAATACCTTTGCATTACCGAGCGCGACAACCTTGTATCCGTTTTGTTTCAATCTATATGACATCTCTATGTCATCATAATAAATAAAATTATCTACAGGCATCGTACCGCTATTTCTTAAAGCGTCAGTCCTTGCCATTACAGCGCATGTCGGCACATAATCACATTCCCACAAATCAGGTGTTTCATCTTCCTTTTTAAACTGGTATTGTGGATACTCTTTATACTTATTAAAATCAAGGCGGCAACCAAAGTCCTGAACCAATTCAGGCTCATCCATAATCATTACCTTTGCACCTACAATACCTACTTTTTTATTCTCCTCTAAGTATTCATACATATTCGCAAGCATGTTCTTATCTAATTTGATATCGTTGTCCAGTAAAACTACATACTTGTATTTCTTTTGAATGCCATCTCTCAGGCCTCTGTCAAATCCTCCGGCACCTCCTAAGTTCTTCTCATTCACTAGAATTTCTACATCATTACCATATCTGTTAGTTAGCTCCCCTACACTTCCATCGGTCGAAGCATTGTCAACTATATGTATGTCAAAACTTTTCAGCGTTTGTTCCTTTAATGATTCAACGCAACCTATTACCCAGTCTTTTCCATTAAAGTTACAAATATAAACGCCTATTTCATTCATATACTGACCTCCATTTAAACTTAGGTATTACCCCGTCTAATTTAATCATCAATGTTACTCGTCAACACTCATTTTTAGAAATTCTGCCAGTTTATCCCAGTCTTGCGAAAAATCCGGTCTACTCATCTCACTTGTATCAAGTCTTATTAATTCATCCAAAATATCCTGCAAGTGATTTGAATCGGACAAAAATTTGATATAAGGATAATCCTTCAAATATTCATATACTCCTTCAAGCTTTCTACTTATATTGTTAAAAGCTATACATGGTGTTCTCGTGATAGCACACGATATCATGCAATGAAGCTGGTCTGTAATCACAACCCTATATCCAGCTATTTCCTCAAGTTTCTCTTCAACTGTAAGTTCTCTCTCTTGTTTGTAAATCTTTTCACACCCATATTGCATTGATGAATGAATCAATTCCAACCCGCTATAAACCAATACAGTCTCTATTTTCTCTCGCTCCTTTTTCTCCATTACAGACTCTTTATCATAACGGAAGAACATACCTATGCTCTCTTTTCTGTCTATCTTCTTGTTAAACTTCCAATAGAATGCTATGTCTGGACATTGATAAATGGCATTTCTATCAACACCTATTCTTCTCAATTCTTCGTACGAAAAATGTTCCCTACAGACAACTTTGAGATGTTTTCTATCAAAAGCAATCTTTGTTCTTTGTATATACTTCTCTCCCTCCTCTGTTTTCTCAAAGTAAACCGACTGAGGCATTACAAAGACTTCATTATCGGGATATCCGGAAATTATGTCTAACGCCTGATCATAGTGAAACTGTCTCCACATTCCACCAAAAAATCCACCGCCCGTTATTATTAAAATATCACTCTTTCGAATTATTCTCTTTAGCCTGCATTTATAGAAAGAGTACTCATCGTTCGTAATTTCTATAATTTCATGCTTTGGAAAATAGGTGTGTAAAAATTGCTTTTCAGAAACTGCAATCAAGTGGTCTCCAACATTTGGATATTCTGGTGTCTCAAACAGAAGTATCCTCTTCTTTCCATCTGTTGCTTGCATTTTCTTGAATATTTCTGTATAGTTCCCACATACAACCCATAACAAAGAAATCCTAGAATCAAAATATGGTGAGACCACTTTAACCCTCGGATGCATTTCCTCTAATCTGTTTTGCATTTCCTCCAACAAATAGTTGGAGCAGACAATAACCTCATCTATATGTTCTTTTTCTATGTCATTAATATTGATAATGTCCCGATTGTAATGCTTCAATCTATGACTTTTGACACTATCATCAATATATACACAATCTGCCTTGATATCGCCCAAAAGTTCCGTGTATGTATTAGCGACAATATCATCCTGAAGATCATGTCCATAGAATCCAACACGTTTTGTACCGTCGCTTAAACCCCACTTTTTCATCTCCCCAATCAGATTTTGATTCATTTTTTCATAGATATTCCAAAGTCTCCCCAACATCTCTTCATCGTATATTCCAAAGCAAAATACCACATGAGAAAGAATTCTATATTTTATCCTAATCCAATCCTGATCTTTTTCCGGATATTTTCTTTCTATAAGTTTGAAAAGCTTTTGTTTCTCTTCAATTCCTTTTTCATATATCTTCTGCGTCAAATACTCTGCGTTTTTTGTTGATGTTCGCATTTCCCCATAAATGGTCAACAGCTCAAGTTTTGCTGCCGCACATGCAAGGTAAGCATCTGATGCATTTTCTACATTCAGTACACTATTCATTGTTTTGAAAATACTGTCTAAAACTCTCTCAGAAAAGCCAACATGCGTAATAGATGCATTCCTTAAACGATATGCATAACAAATACGATACGAATATCTGATTCGATTTGCGTTTCTCAGCACCTTAAACCAGAAGTCGTAATCTTCATACACAATTCCTTCAAGGAAAGATATATTGTTTTCCAACAAAAAAGATCTTTTATATACCCCCAACCACGCGAAATGGAAGAATCCAGAACCCGCATATCTATCTCTACTGATTTTAAAAATATCCTCACCAGAATAAATCCCAAAATCCACCGGAAAAGATTTATTGGGATATAGTCTGTTTTCGTCCATCTCATCTATCATCTGACAACAGAAAAATAACACATCAAGATTATCGAATATTGTTTCATTGCTAATCAGCTGATTCAAATCAGTCCTAAGCCAATCATCAGCATCAAGAAAAATAATATAATCTCCCTCTGCCATTTTGATTCCGTAATTTCGCGCTGCTGAAAGGCCATGATTCTCAGTAGTGTATACTTTTAGATTGTTCAACTCGCCAAAATTCTCGTTTATTTTTCTTAAAGTGCTATCCGTCGATCCGTCATTAACGATTACAATTTCAATTTCCGCACCTTTTATTCTCAAACAGCTATCTATGCACTTAACTATGTATTTTTCAACATTCCATGCTGGTATAATGATAGAAATTCTCATACTCATCTTTCTCCCAAAACGTGTGTAAAGAGCAGGTCAAACTTTTTCTTCGTCTCATCCAACATCAATATGTGTTCGTGTGTAAAAACAACAATAGGTCTATCCTCTTTTGTGTAAACACTTGAGATTTGGTCTATCGAAAACAACTCCAAGCGTATATCAGTAGCGAGATACTTCATAACAACCCCTGTATCTCTCTGATAAATACCCTCTCGCGCCCTTTGTTCTTCCTTTATAGAAAGATCATAACTTCCTCGGTCATCATCAGCTGTTAATAGCATTTGTACTCCAAGATCACCTAATGCTTTAACAACATCATCATTTGCCCTATACAGATGAATCCGCAAAACATCCGAAATGGATTTCGCACCAGCTATTCTTTTTAATTCATGTACCGTCAGTCTGTAGTCAGCAGAAGCACAGTCATAGTCACTTTTTCCATAATCTGTTTCAGCATTTCTCCCGTGAAATGAAAATAATAGAAATGCAGAATCTTCTATCTCATCCCTAAATCTATCAGATACACCTGTAAGCGACCCTCTATCACTCTCGTAAAAACAGTTATATGTCGTTGAGATGCCTTATTTTTCATATATCCACCTAGCTATCTCAAATGTCCTTGCATCAAAAACAGACTTTTTATGATTGCTTTCCAACCACAAAAGACTATTCAAAACATCGTCAACAGAAAAGTTAATTTTATTCTCTCTTGTTATTCTCATATAGCTTTTGACTAAAAATGTTTCTTATATCACCTAAAATCCAATGGGCACCATCAATCGTTACCCTATCTCTCATTTCAAGATATGTAGGAGCTATAACAGAGGGTTTAAGTCCCAAAGTTAAATACGCATGACAATTAAAGCAATAAGGAAGTGCGCATCTCGCCCCAACCTTTTCAAACGGGATTGGTTCCTCGGGATTTTCATATATGTTGCAAATCCAAGGGTTGTTAGTACATTTATAGAAATCTCCAGTTGCAAGATTTAATTCCCCCGCCCACAATCCTGCATAGCAATCACTATAACGATTTTTTTCTCTGTTATTCATTTTGAATTCAAACAATGGTGATTCAAATACAGACCACACTTTTTTATAATCATCATCGCTCATAGATGTATCAATTCGATAGTCATCGTAACTCTCATTTCGAGCAACTGTCACATGAGGAAGGGCTCCAAAGCTTTGTAAACAATAACTTTTAATCTCTGAAATCTCACTAACAATGTCGTCTTCGGGAACAAGTTCTATGGTAAACGATATCCCTTCATCCTTAATTTTTTTGATATTGCCTGCATACTGCGAAAGTAACCCTTTCTCCTTTAATTGATTCCAATGAAGGGAACACTTTAAGAATAGGTGGCTTTTATTGATTCCAGCATTAGTCAACTGGTTTATTCGCTTTGTCATAGTTGCATTTGTTACTATCTGAATATAATGACCTTCTTCCACCAGCTCTTTAACTATCGGTATTAGATAATCACTAATCATTGTTTCACCAATGCCACACAGGTTAATAAAGGCAGTCCCACCTAACCTTTCTTTTCTAAGAGAATAGCGAATATATCGCGCATCATGGTAAACACTCGGAAGATGCTTGTTGTCAATATTCAATTGTTCTAAATAGCAGTATTTACACTGTAGATTACAACTTGCCACTGGCACCATTACATCAATAAATTTGACAAGTTTTTCATCATTTCCCACTAATGATTTCTGTTTGTGTTTTTTCAAAAATACTGAATCCACGATATTCTTGATATGGCACCAAGGGGTTCCTCTTTTATCCAAACAATCAGTAATTTTCTTTATTTCCGCAGTATCTTCTATAGCAACAATTACTGCTATTGAAATATCCATTTGCTGTGGAGATATACAATCCAAAATTTCCCGATTATCACCACATCTCCATTTTTCAGGATTACTATCAACAACACTTTTTATATTAAGAGAAGCAATCACCTTCATATATCGAAAGTAAAGCCTTCCTCTTCCCCATATGTAGAATTGTCTATCTTTATAATCGTCAAAATATGTTTTCATACTGTCACCATATTTATAAAATCTACCAATTCCAGCTCTTTATATCCTTCATGTATTATTTCCCCGGTTTCATGTATAAAACTTGCAATTAGAGTTTTGTCATTTGTAGTTTTTATCATTTTGAGTGGTTTATAGCTGTCGTCTGGGGAATATACTTCCAACTCTCCGTATTTATTCAGAGCATAATTAAACCCTTCTCGATGTCCATAAAAGGCATATCCTTTATCAAGCACTTTCATACTTTGTTCAAAATCTACTGATAAAGGATCAATAATCATTGTTTTATTGATTTCCATTCCCGGGAAAATAATATTTTTACCATCATATACTGCGCCCAGACATGTGCAATTCCCCTTATCATCATCAGATTCGTAGGTAATTGGTAAATCAAACTCTTTAATTGTATTATTGTTCCTATCCCAACACGCTGCCTTTTTCCCTCTCCTCGGACTTATCCAAAACTTTTGTCCATCATAAGCTATTCCAGAATATGTATTTTTTTCTCCCCCGATGTTATGCCATTCATAAGAGCCATCAACAACATCGAATTCTAGTATTTGATTTGATAAACACGAAGCCATATACACTTTAGTTCCGTTATTGGTTATATCGCATCTAAAAAAACAATCTCCTCCCTTTTTGTGTTTTGGTAATAACTCTTTAAATGGCTCTTCATAGTAACTCAAATCATGTGTTTTGAAATCTAAAACCGCTATGGCTGGATATTGGCAACCCACCATAACAAGTTTCTCCTGAATAATAATTCCTGCAAAGAAATGATCATTGTCATAACCGTCAATTTTTTTTAGTGGAATCGTTTCAAAGGTTTTAGTATCAATGTGGTAAATCAAAAGATTATGCGCCCATAGTGGCAAAAAATATAGCTTATCATCATATTTGAAAATTCTGCCATACCTTCGATACGACCATATATCACCGCTGCCATCTGTACGTAACACTTGTATTTGTCCATCCTTTTCATTGAATGAACAAATCGCATTGATTTCTTTCGCCGCAAAGAAATATTCTCCATTCAAACAAGCTATATCCTCTGTTAAAAACATTGACCATTCCTCGCTTTCTCTCTATACTCAGTCTTTTAGCAGTCAAAATACGTTTTCTTTCGCAAATCTATTATTTCTATACTGTTGTATCTTCGCATCTAACAATTTCTTAAATCATAATATGACGCCCGTGTCAGCATTACAATAAATAATGAGTAAATAAAAGCATTGGGTGCCTGTCACCCTTAACAAACGATAAAATGCTAAATCATTTATGCTGCCTTCCATAACTCTATCCCTTCATTAGTTATGTTTTTATAGAAAGGTGAGACATTTCGCCATTTTTCAAACAAAGCTGTCTCTATAAGCACTGTAGTAATAACTATGTTATATTCAAGCTCAAAAGCCACTATTATATCAAGCAGTTTGTCATACATTTCTTCGTTTTCTCTTTCGATTATCAAAGCGATATCTACATTTGATTCTTCACCGGCGGTTCCACGGGCAACGGAGCCATATAATATTATTGACTTTAAATTGCTACCATATACAAATCTGACTTCGTTAACAAAGCGATCAAAAAGCTTGTCATCACTTTTTACCATATACGCCTCCAACTATCCCGCAAAACTTGTCCATACTAAATTTTATAATTAAGATTCAATCTTAACGCGTGAGTGTGTTATTGAATAAAAAGTTAACCCAAAAACGACACTTTACCCATAGCTTCGCCATGATGACTTCATTCAGTCACCCTGACTCTTTCTATGTCCACTGCCTCCCGCCATGCGCCTAACACGACACTTTGTTCTTCAGTATCCTGAATCTTTGAGATATCTTTCTTACTCGATGTTTTGGAAAATTTTTTCTCTATTTATAGATATTTTATAACTTCGGATTTTCAAAAGCAACACTGCCTTGTTCCATTTAGAAGGGTAGCAAGGTCCATGCTATTCGGAAAAATTATCCTTTTTCACCAAAACCTGTAAGCTTATACATTAATTTTCGTCATAAAAACACTCTTTCATAAGGGCAACCTGATGGAAGGTGCCTCATGTAGTCTGAATTTAGACGATATGCAAATCTGTAAGGCTGTGTTATGATGCTCACGTCTAAAGTACATGCAGTGCATTTCAATCATATTTTTCTTATTCTTCATCTTAGTTTTGTTCATCAAATAAAATCATCAAAGGTATTAATGTTATGGATAAACTCAACAAAGGTATATTCTCTAAAAAAGATAAAATCAGTCTTGGTGTGATACGAAAAGAATTCGTTGATTTTTTCAATACACATGGACTTAACGGGATCCTTAAATATGATACCCCGATAATATTTTGGGCAGAAAGAATAGAACATACAGATACACATAAAAATGATTTTGTATCTGATACAATCTATGAACTCTGTTTCGAAGAAATCCCGAAGATCATTAATGAACCCGATTATATAAGCATACATCCCAAGAAGAATAGTGTTTCTTTTATCCGAAATTATTCATCAAACCATGTAAATGTAGCCATTAGAGTGACAGTCAGCGGAGGACTCGCATACAGAACCATGTATCCTTTGATAGATGCAATGCTGACTCATTATATGGATACTGATCATGCATGGAGAGTAAAATATAAGGATGATGGCTCCCCGGTCATCATTGACAATGTACAAGATTCATAGTAGTATTCTCTATGAGAGACAGAATCTGAGGACGGAACAGGCAGCCGTCACGCCCTTGTGGTCTTAAAGAGATGTAGATTGTCACCTACCTATTCTGTTTTCGTATTGAATTTCCGTCTAAGCTTTAGGCGGTTTTTTTATTGCCTTGATTCCTGTTTGAAACGAATCGTGTTGTTATACTAAATGCCATCACACATATATATTCAATAATGCAATGTAGTCTGAATTTAGACGATATGTATATGTTTTGATAATAACGTATGGGACGGTTCGAGATCTCTTTATGATATGTTTGGTGATATTCCGGAGGAAATATTGAAATATGTAAACAATTATAAACTCAATCTTATTACCCCTAATGAAATCAATGATTTTGGCAGATTCAACAGTGAACTCGGAACAGTATTAAAATTCATACAGATTTCAGATAATAAAACAGCAACCCGTGATATACTGAATTTAGGTGAATACAAAAATATCAGTACAAATACTGTTAATATGATTAATGAATATACCGGTGCAAAGATTTCGACAGAAAACGCAATAGGAGGACGTGTTAATATGGGTAATGCATGGAAAGAATTAATGGATGATATCCGTACAGAAGGACGTACTGAAGGTCGCATTGAAGGTCAATCTAAAGGCGAAGAAATGCTCGCCAAGCTTCTAAAGAAGCTTGATCCGGGAAGTGCTGAATTCATTAAGGCTTTAAACGCTACATCCAACGAAAGACAGGAAATGTATATAAAATACGGCATTAAATAACAGCAAACACAAGCAGTGTCGATTTCTGTTACCCTTCAAAACTCAGGACTATAGCATCCAATGCTATAGTCCCTTTGCTTTTAACCTGTAACGAACCTTGCCATATTCTCCCGATCATATCTGTCTTCATTTCGAAGCTGATCATCTGACATTCGGGTGCCTGTCACCCTTAAATGATATCCAACAACTTGTCATACATTGCCTCGTCCTCATTTACGATTATCATGGCAATATCAACGTCGGAATCTTCATCTGCCGTTCCGCGAGCTACAGAACCATACAGTATTATGGATTTTACATTATTTCCGTATATAGATTTGACTTCATCTACAAACCAATCTTTGATTGCGCTGCAGCTTTTGCACCCGACTATGACGAAAATCGGGTTATAGAAGCTATATTGGGATAGGGACAATTTCTGTCATTCTTCATCATAATCAGGTGCAAATTAAGAGTTTCCGATACTCTTATGGAGGTTTAGCCATCATTCAAACAGCTGCCACTTTTTAATTATCTCAGCAAATCTCGGCAGACAATATATGACTTTTCCATGACCATTTTCTCTGATGAGTCCCTTATCTATCAGCCTGCGTCGATAAACAGCCATTTGATTTGATTTCATATTTAGTTTCTCTCGAATCATAGATACATCTTCTATGCCTTCTGACATGATTATCAGGAATTCTCTGTCCTTATCCGAAAGTTCGCTCCAAAGCTTTGCATAGACATTCCTATCTAACTGATTATCATATTCATCAAGTACTTTTTCCCAAGGCTCACCATCATATTTCCACCTCATATATCCCAGTGCCTGAAATGCAAATGAATACCCTTTTGTAAGTTTGGCCATTTCTACTGCTTCTTCATCACTTATATTGAAGACCTTTTTATAATCTTGAGAAACCAAGTACAGTCCCAATGGTTCCAGTATTATCTTGGGCATTCGATATAGAAACGTGAGGGTCTTTTCATTTTGTAGGTCAGAAATATTATCATATAGCCCTGTCATCAAGAGGTATATAGGAAGATCCTCACGGATATATATCTGATACTGACTGACAAATGGTCTCACAAACTCATTGTTTACAACCTCATCCAACATTATAAGAACACGTTTTCCTGCTGTTTTTATCAAAGATAGCATTTTCCCGACAGTTACAGCCATATCAACCGGGACATTTTTCTGGTGTATAGAAACTCCTGCAACAGCTATGGATATATTGATATCAGCTTTTGAGAATAAAGGCTTAAGGATAGGATTTTCATAAAGTGCAGACGCTATAGTTTGAAGTATATCTCTTTCCGAACACATTGGTGCCTGTCACCCTTAAGAATCCCTTACAATTCCCAACATAAAAAACCCCAAATATAAGATACTCAAACATCTTATATCAGGAGCTTTATCCATGTACTCATTTTAAAATAATCACATTTTCCCATTCAGGAATTTTTTAACTAGGTCCAATATTTCTTCTACAACTTGTACCTGTTCTTCTGCCACTTTCTTCGAGGCAACATAAAAATCATCATAATCTGACAACTGTCTTATATTCATTTCATTTGCTATTTTCTTGGATATATCTCTCGGAAATTCTTCCGATTAAACATGAAACTGATTGAAATGCGCAATCACCCCACTATGTTTACTGCTATCAAAACTATCCAAAGAATTTAGGTTCCTGTCACCTTTAAGAATCCCTTACAATTCCCCACATAAAAAGCCCCAAATATAAGATACTCAAACATCTTATATCAGGAGCTTTATCCATATACTTATTATAAAATAATCACATTTTCTTATTCAGGTATTTTTCAACTAGGCCCAATATTTCTTCTGCAACTTGTACCTGTTCTTCTGCCACTTTCTTTGAGGCAACATAAAAATCATCATAATCTGAAAGTTGTCTCACGTTCATCGCGTTTGCGATTTTCTTGGATATATCACACTGAAGCTCTTCAGTTTATGCTGCCTTCCATAACTCTATCCCTTCATTAGTTATGTTTTTATAGAAAGGTGAGACATTTCTCCATTTTTCAAACAAAGCTGTCTCTATAAGCACTGTAGTAATAACTATGTTATATTCAAGCTCAAAAGCCACTACTATATCCAGCAGTTTGTCATACATTTCTTCGTTTTCATTTTCAATAATCAAAGCGATATCTACGTCTGATTCTTCACTGGCGGTACCACGGGCAACGGAGCCATATAATATTATAGACTTTAAATTGTTACCATATACAGATGTGACTTCGCTAACAAAGCGATCAAAAAGCTTGTCATCACTTTTTACCATATACGCCTCCAAACATACTGAATAGCTTATCCGTACAACGCTTTATAATTATAATTCTATCATAATGTACGCATATGTTGTTTTACAAAAGTTATCTAATAATCGACTCTCTACCCATAGCTTCGCCATGATGACTTCATTCAGTCACCCTGACTCCTGCTATGTCCGCCGCCTCCCGCCATACGCCTACCACGACACTTTGTTCTTCAGCTTCCTGAATCTTTGAGATATCTTTTTTTACGAAATATTAAAAAAATATTTTCTCTATTTATAAATATTTTATAACTTCTGTTTTTTAAAAGCAACACTACTTCGTCTTCTCCGGGAGGGTTGTAAAGTCCTTATTTTATAGAAAAACCATCCCTTTTTAACAAATCCTGTAAGCCTATACTTGTATTTTCGTCATAAAAAGATTCTTTCATAAGGGGAACCAAATAACATACAGAAAAGCACCATGTAGTCTGAATTTAGACTATTTGAAAACTATTTAGGCTATGCTATGATGCTCACATCTGAAAACTAATTCAAAAACATTCGACATTTTTAATCTATAAAAATCTTCCGGAACAGTCGTTCTTTATTATACAGATTTGATAGTTAAGCCAGAATAAGTTTGAATAGAAAGTGTAGGTAAATCAGTGGGCGCACTTGATACTGAAGCAAAAAAATTCTTAGGAAAAAGGAAGCATTTGCAGATGCTTTCAATTTTCTTCTCTATGATGGAGAGCCTATTTTAAACCCAACCAACTTACATGAAATGGATACTTCTCAAATCACTGTCCCTTACGGAAATAATGCACATTTACCGGTTCAGAAATACAGAGATCTGCTACGAATATGGGAAGCCAAGACAGATGGAAAAGCCATATATGTGATTTTGGGTGCAGAAATCCAAGGTAGAGTTCATTATGCAATGCCCGTAAAAAATGGATTATACGATTGGATAGGATATTCCAATCAGGTTGAAGAGACAAGAAAGTCTTTCAAGAAGAAAAAAGGACTACACAAAAATGATGCTGAGTTGTATGCTGAAGATGAAATCCTCAAGATAAAACTTACAAGTGATGAGTTTTTATCTGGCTTCAGAAAGTGCGATAGGCTGATTCCTATAATTACAGCTGTGATATACGTAGGAGCTGATCCCTGGGATGGTCCAAGAAGTCTTTTTGATATGATGGATGTATACGATAAGCGACTCATCCCATTCCTAAATAATTATAAGCTAAACATTATATCGGCTGCAGATATGGACGAAGAAGATTTCGGAAAATTCCAAACAGATTTAGGCTTGGCCATGCAGATAATCAAGCATCAGAAAGTTGATGCCGATAAAATAATTGAGAAGACAAACCACAGAAAAATTGATTCTGATGCAGCCTTCTTTATCAAAGAAGCTGCTAAACTTGATCTGGAATTTGAGCGAAAGGAGACTAAAATTGATATGTGTGAATCTTTAAAGAAAAAAGAACAAAGAGACAAAATAACAAGTGCAGTTGAGGTTTACCGCGAATATGGCGAATCTGACGAGGATATCATTCAAAAAATTATCAAAAAATATGATGTGACCAGAGAATTTGTCACTTCATTAATGTCACTAGCGACAAAGTGAGCCTAGAAATAATGTTCGTGATACTTTAATGGAAATGCATAGAGCACATGGATTCATTTGACTAAAAAGCTATGGCATGTTTAGATGCCATAGCCCTTCCATGTTAATCAACCAACCTAAGCCTTCACTATTCTCGCCATATTCTCACGGTCAAATCCATCTTCTCCCCCGAGCTGATCTCCGGAAATAAACTTCACGATTTCAAGTCCGATGTTCACTTCCACCTCTCGTCCCATCATAGTTACACATATGGTAGCTCTTCTTTTATGGCGATCAAGTTTCCTGATTTCCCCTGTCCAGCCTTTAAATGATCCTGAGGTTATCTCGATCATATCATCTACACGATATCCTTCTGAATTCCGGACGATATGTTCTTCACCGCCAAGTCTTTTGAGATATTCCTCTTCCTCCGGTCTGATGGGTGTGATTATGTCGTCCACCCGGAGTAGCTTTAAAGGATGTTTTTCTTTTCTTAATCTATAGTCAAAGTCTTCAACCATATCAGAATTTAGATCTGCAAATATATATCCCGGGAAAAACGGATTAGTGTCTTTGATCCAGCCTCCGTTTACTTTGTATTCCATTTCGTTTTCCAATACAAATACGGCTTCATCTTCTGCCGCCACATCGCATCGAACTTCTTCGGCAGCTTTGTATTCTTTGCCTTTCATTGTCTGGATCACGTACCACATATCACTATCGCCCCTTCAGATATTGCTATGCACTATATTAACACACAAAAACGAAGTGCGAAACTTCACCCCTCTTCAACCATTATCTTGATATAGTCTTCCTTCTTATCTCTCATGATGAGGAGCCCTTTTTCAAGCTCCGAAAGAGGCAGCTCATGGGTTATAAGTTTTTCGGGATGAATGTTTCCTTCTGCAATTCTCTCAAGCACATAGTGCCAGTCATCCTTTGCAGCTTCCGTATCATCCCCAAGATAAGATGAATTCCATGTCCCTCTTATGCGGAGCTGTTTTCTCAAAATCTTCCAGTAGTTTCCCTGGCTTAATGTCATATCCCCTGCAGGATTGCCAACGAGGCATAACTGTCCTCCTGCCTTCACCATATCAAAGCCCTGCTCCACGGTCTCGTTCCTGCCTACACATTCGAAATATGCATCAACCCCAAGGTCCGATGTCTTCTCCCTGATCCATGCTTTTGCATCACCGCTTTTTACGTCAAAATAGTGATCTTCCGGAAGTCCGATACCCAGAAGTGTCTTTTTCTGAAACTCTTTATTGCCAAGGGCATAAACTCCCTTGATTCCCTTGTCCAAAAGGAACATTATCAAAAGCTGTCCAATGGTTCCCGCGCCGCAAACAAGCACTGTATCATCCGGGCCAATCTCAAGCTGTCTCATGGCATGAACCGCCACCGCCATAGGCTCCAGCATGGCTGCCTGCCGGAAAGAAACATTATCCGGAAGCTCTATGAGATTCCACTTCGGTACTGCTGCGTACTCCGCAAATCCTCCATCGGTTCTGGAACCAAGATAACTGTAATGAGAGCACATCTCGTATTTTTTTGAAAGGCAAGCCGGACACTTCTTACAGGGAATCAGCGGGAATATCCCCACTCTTTTTCCAACGAGTTCTTTGTCCTCGGGATCCCCGGTTTTCTCCACTATTCCGGAAAATTCATGCCCGATTATGAGGGGCATATTGTGTGCACCACTCTTATAGACTCTCGGCACATCCGAGCCGCATATACCGCAGGCCTTCACCTTCACCAGCACCTGATCCCGGGCCAATGCAGGCTCCGCCACATCCTCATAAAAATTTATATTTCCGACACCATCCAGCTTCCAGGCTTTCATTTCTGTCTCCATTCCTAAAAATATTATACCATCTTATACTTCTGCACTTTCCATTAAGATAGTATGGGCATATATTATAAAAATAATGTTTCTTAGCCCCTTCAGCATTCCGTCCTGAATCTCTCAAGATCTCTCACTGTTGTAATCTTGTAATTATCTTCATCCCCCGGGATAGTCACGATATCCATCCCGGCAAGAAAAGCAGGTTCTGTTGAGCCGTTGATGCTCCCCATCCTGCCATCCTCAATCATTTGTTCATTTGCCTTTAAATATTTTCCGTAAAGAAAAAGCTCCGGGGCCTGCCCCGCCATGATTTCTTTCCGTTCAAGCAGAGCCGAAATCTTCCCGGTCCCGTCCACTTTATAAACCGTGTCCTTCATTGGCAACACCGGAAGCACACCGTCATATCCCTTTAAGGCATTACCCATATTCTTTATCAAAGTTTCCTTGAGCTTAGGTCTCGCGGCATCATGTATGAGGACAGAATCCTCTTCTCCGGCCTGACCCTTCAAAGCCAGAAGTCCGTTATATATTGACCATTGTCTGGTCTCCCCCGGAGCTGCAAAGCCCGAAAAAACATGCCGGTCATCATACTCCTTAAGAGCAGTGGTTATTGCCTCCTGCCACTTTTCATCCGCCACTATGACTAGAGACTCTATATCCTTGCACCCTGCCAATGTCTCGATGCTGTATTCGATGATCATCCTGTCATTTACTTTAAAATATTGCTTTGGGATGTCTCCCCCAAGTCTCGTGCCGGTTCCCCCGGACAGCAAAATTGCTCTCATACCCTTTTCCTTACATCTTCGATGATATCCTTATACGGTCTGTCCTTCCCGAACAGTATATTGGTACCCAGGATAAACCCATCCACTCCTTTTGGTCCGTAGGTTTCCACCTTGTCATAGGTGCAGGCTCCATCCCAGTACATCTTGAAATTCATTTCATTTTTAAGCTCGAGAAGTCTGGTTACCTTGAAATCCACATAAGGAAGGTACATCTGTCCCGCATTACCGGGGTTCACACTCATAACCAGGATCTTGTCAACGATTCTCAGCATTTCATAAACGGTTTCCACGCTGGTTCCGGGATTAATGGCTATGCCGGGAATCATCCCCGCATCGATTATGTCCTGAAGAGTTGATGAAGGGTGGTACTCTGCCTCGGGATGGATGTAAACTGTATCTCCTTTTCTAAGCTTCTTTAGAAACATCTGGATCACATTCCTGGGATGTTCTATCATGAGGTGTACATCCAGAGGTTTAGCAGTGGCTCTCGCAATACAGTCAAGATCATATAGAGACATTGCAAAATTAGGAACATATCTTCCATCCATTATATCGATATGGAAAGAATCGATGTCCGCTTCTTCCAATGCTTTTACTTCATCATACAAGTGCCCGAAATCCGCGCACATCATGGATGCATTAAATTCTATTCCCATATAATCACCCCTTTTCCTCACTGATTACCATGGCGTTCTGTATCATGATCGGCATATTTACAGCCTTGCACAGTGTCACCAGACTGCTTGGATCCCCATAATAGGCATCCGCCATCACCAACGCCCTGTCCAAATCTGCAGTGTCATCGAAAATTCCGATTTCATTATCTTTATAATACTTTATTCTCTCTTCAAATTCTTCCCAAAGCTCCGGCTTTAATGAGCAGATGGTTGCTTTCATAAGCGGATGCGGTCTCCATAAAAGTGCAACATCAGCCTTATGTTCGACGAAGACATTAAACACATCACGGATTTTTTTCAGCATCTGCTCAGGGTCATGCAGAAATGCTGTGATACTTGTATTGTAAATGATTATCTTTTTACGGCTTCCGTCAGGTTTGTATATGAATTTTTTCCACTCTTCCGGGATTGCTACATCCTCCATGGTCATGGACTTTATTTTTTCAATCTTCGGGGACCCTGTGCCCTTTATCTTTTTTTCAAAATAATCCCGGTTCTCTTCGCCGGTATACATGACCATGCATTCGATATATACCTTCCGCATATTTTCGGACTGTACGATGACTTCATCTGCATAGAGCACAGCAGGGAGCTTCACAAACTTTTTCATCCCTTCAAGGGCACTTTTATTATAAGGATCCGTCTCTTCCAGAACAAAATAAGGAATATAAATCAGCTTATCAGTATATTTCCTGAGATTTTTCGAATAGAAAAAAGGATGAACTGTGGTCACAAGATTCTGGTCATCATAGGGATTATGAATGTATATCTCATCCGGATGATTTGCTTCCAGATTATATTTTTCATAGGAGGTCACGGGTACATCCTTGGGAAACTCATTTCCCTCATAATGCATCTCCCCATAGGTACCATCAGGGTTAATGTCATAGTACGGGATGGGTATGACCTTCGCCTCCACCTGTGGATCTGCGTCTGCCTTTTTCCACACAGTTTCAAGAGAATCCCACATAGAAGCTTTGTAGGGAAGAAAGACCACTTCCTTTATTTCCGGGAGGTCATTTTGCATTCTGTTTGTGATCTCGAAGAGGCTTTTTCTAAGCTTCTTATAAAGCTTATCCACAACACAGGATTCGCCGTTTATAAGCTGATTATATATCTGAAAGATCAATTCACAGTAGTTTTCCAGAGCCTTTACGGAGGTGGTTCCCTCTCCTTCAGACTCATCGATTTTCTGCCCCACGGCAATAGCGGTATTCTGACAGTCCAAAAGGCAGGTGACAGCTGAATCCATATCCCCTTTATTTAGACATTGAACTATATTTTCGTGCGCATCCGAAAGAAGCCCAACAAGTTCCATCAGCTGTTTTTTCAGATGTTTCTTCATGTTGCGGCCCCCTTCCCGACAAGAATAATGCAATATCTCGTACTTAATTTCGACTCTATTATACAAAAATATAATCAAAAAACAGAATGCCGGAATAATCAGTATTGACTCTATGAAGACTTGAAATTCAGGTTATCCACCGGAGATAACCTTGCATTCAAAAACGAACCCCTAAAATGTACAATGGTACTCTTAGAGGTTCGTTTTCTGTTTTTTCGGCACAGCACCCTGCATTTAACGATGCCTGCCGGGTATTAACTAATCATGCTCCATGCTGCTTGTAGTAGTCATCAAACAGCTGATTTGTTGCTTCAAGGGTCTTCTTGCTGATCTCCGGAAGCTCTCCGCCCCATGCCTTGGTAGCCTCGTTGTATCCGGCCGTAACGGCGGATTGAAGGCTCTTCATGAGTTCAACATTATCACCTGCAAATGCTGAAACAAAATCAAAGATTCTCTGGGAAGTTTTCTCCACACTGAAGTAACCGCCATCGGAGATCGCCTCCTGAGCTGCGGCCCGGGTCTCGGGATCTACAGTGTAGTTGCCGCTGGCAATGAACTTCCAGATGCCGTCGCCATCCTGTGTGAGCTGAGAATTAGCTGCACTCCACTGACGGAACTGCTCTCCCAGGGTTCCTGAGGTCATCTTCTGAAGGAACTTCGCCTGAACTGCCTCCTGCTCGTCCTTAAGCTGTGAGATGATCTCGGATCTTTCGGATTCGCTTAGCTTTGTAACTCCAAATTTGTCGGCCTTTGATACATCAAGAGCTGACGATTTCTTTCCGGAGGAAGCGCTCTCAGACATGTCGCTGTCCTCCGAGGATTTTGATCTCACAAAGGAATCAACAGACATATTGAGCTCTGCTGCCTCGGTTGAGACATTATCCTGACTCTGTAAAGATGATTTCTGCGACTTCCCTGTCTCATCGGTCTTCTTCGTAGAGTTTGTGCTTTTTAAAAGCATACTTGATGAATTGTCTATACGGGATAACATCCTTGTCTCCTCCTGTAAAACTGATCAATTCTGTTGCAAATGGATAGACTTTCACACTATCCTTAACATGTTAATCGACATTTTTGAGCTAATATATAAACCCTAAATGTTAAAAGACAATGAAAATCAATTTGCTATAAACCGCCCATATGCGTATGGCCGCTTGTAATCATAACGGTTAACTTTAATTCCCGCCTTACGATTGGCGGCATGAACGATCATATAGTTTCCGGCATAGATGGCAACGTGATTTATATAGCCGGTCTCGTCCGCATAGAAAATCAGGTCTCCCGGCATCACTTCCTGCCCCTTGAGATAGACACAGTTTGCATACTGGTCACGGGAGGTTCTTCCGGTGATGATACCGAAATGTCTGAATACTTCCTGCACGAATCCCGAACAGTCACAACCGTTAGTGAGGGAGGTGCCTCCCCATACGTAAGGATTACCCACAAACTGCATGGCAAAACTGATCAGTGACTGCCTTGCTCTGGTGGTATACTCGCTTTCATTGGTGAATTGCTGTAGTACGTTGTAGTCAGCATTAATGTAATTCTGTATAGATGCTGTATCGAGAACCTCTTCCTCCTGCTGCTTTGTCATCACATCTTCAGGGTCGGTTCTCACGGTATCTGAGGTACTTGAGGCCGGCTTATTGTTAATAAACACAGTTGTTACTGTCTGATTCTTTGCCACAGAACCCGAGGAGCTGCTTTGCTCCGCATCAAGGGGTTTGGGAACCGGATCCTCTGTTTTCTTTTGAATCACCACTTCTCCGGTAATGCCGTACTTTACTGTCGTGTCAGAGGAATTACCCGAAGTATCGGTTCCGGTATTGTCATCAGCTTTTTCTTCAGCATTTCCTTCATTCTCTTTTTTAATCTTTGAAGAACCAAAAACCTCTTTCGCATCCTCCCCGTTCGCCAGCCTCATAAAGTCATTCACCGTCATGGAGGCATTTCCCTCAAACATCTGCCTTGTCCCGGCGGCAAAAACAGGTGTCGCTATAAATACAGCCACACCTAAGGATAACGCAATTATGCGTAACAGTTTATTCAGTTTGATTAATTTCTCAAACTTTTTCACAGCACCTCCATCATTTCGAGCACTGTTTCTATGGGCATCTGTCCGGGGGCGCTGGTTTCTCCTACCGTTGCGAATGTATAATCCGAACCGAATACCGCTCCACTGACACGGCTGATCCTTCCGAGGTCTCCCATAGACATGGTGATCATCTCATGCTGTCCTTTATCCTCTTCTTTGAACTTTGCGGTAGCATAGAGAACCGCGGCAACATCCTTCGGATTCACAGGCATAAAAGCAGTTTTTAAAATGTCTGCGCCTGAACTTCTCAATATCATGAACTTGTTGATTATCTCATCCACATCCGGAGTGTAGGAAAAATTATGATATGAAGCTATGGTTATGACTCCATTTTTTTTAGCCAGCTCAAGTATACGGCTGAAACTGTCGGCAGCCACCGTATCCTCCAGGTCCACCAGTCCAATGTCTCCGCTTTTAACAGCATCACTTACAAGTCTTTCGTAAACCTCAGGATTGTCCGGGAATTCTCCGCCCTGACACTTCGTCCTGATGGTGAAAAGCAGCTTTTTTCCTTCAAGTGTCCCGGCAAGCTCTTTCAAAACCTTTAAAAGATTTGCGGAAGCTTCGTCTACGTAAGACTCCCCAGGCTTTGAAGTAATGTCAATGGAGTAAAGCTCTTTCGCAAGATCAAATCTCCACTCAACGCAATCCGCCACAGTTTCTGAAATTGATGCCGCTTCTTTCAATATAGTCTCTTCATCCGCCCCTGTAACAGGAACAATGATTTTAACTTGATGCTCTTTCATCTTCAGGTCTCCTCAATCAAATGTCAGCTTTGCTGTTTATATCATTTTTCCTTTTTCTGAGTTTTCAGCAGCTTGCCGATCTCATCCACAAAAGTATTAACATCCTTGAATTCTCTGTAAACTGACGCAAATCTTACATAAGCTACCTGATCAAGAGCCTTCAGCTTATTCATAACAAGCTCTCCGATCTCAGATGTTGTTATCTCACGGTCTCCCATTGAGAAAATCTCATTCTCAATCTCATCCACCACATTACTGATCTCAGCCGTGGATACCGGTCTCTTGTGACAGCTTCTCACTATACCTGCCTCAATCTTCGAACGATCATATGGCACACGGCTCTGATCTTTCTTGATAACCATCAAAGGAATGGTCTCAAGCTTTTCATAGGTTGTGAATCTCTTTCCGCAAGTCTCACACTGACGTCTTCTTCTGATGGCTGTATTGTCATCAGCCGGTCTGGAATCGATAACTCTGGTATCTTCTGCATTACAAAACGGACACTTCATATTTTCCCCCTTTATACTCCTTTGCGGAGCTCCCCTTGGGGTCAGACCCCCTTACATAATTCTTAAGGGGGTCTGACCTACCATTCAATTTACTCCTCGCCTGCATTACCCTTCTCATTACTCTTATGGTGAATGTTGTGGAACGGATCCGGATTGTCAATGGTGATGTCGTGATCCTTTTTCCACTGTACGTAAGCAGCGTATGCATCCTCTTCGGTATTGTAGTTTTTCTTTAAACCTTCCTCCGGCTTAATTGTTCCGGCACCCATATCCGATTTAGCATCATAAGTCTTATCAAAGTCGCTCTCTTCATTTCCAAAAGAATTTTCAGTGTCGTTATTCTCAGCATTTAAGAAGCTGCCGACTTCAGTCACGCTTGTGGCTGTGCCATCACTCACTGTAGAATCATCTGTACCATATGTACCTGAATCTGCAGAAGCATTATCCTCATATCCACCGAAATTTGTAAACTCACTCCTCACTTCTTCAAAGCTTCTGCTTCCGGATTTAGTATCTGCCGCCTTATACTCCGAAGCTGATGATTCCGATTCCACATCCTCCGGTTCCGTGTAGCCCGCCATCACCGCTTCAGCTATGGACGGCTTCTCGGCATCAGGTTTTGCATCCCCCCTGACATAAACATCCTTCGGAGTACTGATGTAATCCTGACCGTATACACTTAGATAAAAGATACTTAAAGAAGTATTGAAGTACGGTATGATCCAAAGTCCGGCAATACCAAAGGTTATGACGAAAATCACGAACCATCCAATGAAACTGAGCTCCAGACACATAAGCTTAAATTTTCTTTTTCTCATAAGATGAAGCGAAACGCCGATGGCTTCCCATGCACCCATTTCCGGATGATCCGCAGACGCAAAACTTGCCATACTGAGAAAAAGAGCAACGATATACATGATAAAACTTGCGATATAACTTGTGATCTTGTAATCCATGGATCTTTTGCCGTAAACAATCCCTATAACAGTTTCAGGAACCATGATCAGAATCTGTATAAGCAAAATAATGAGAATAACTGAGAAAAAATGACTTAGATGGGCACCGTCCGAAAAGCCCTTAAACACATCAAAAGCCGAAACCCGTCTGCCCTTTGCGATATTAAGGTAAAGCTTCTGAGTGCCGAGCATCAGCCCCGAATAAAGGAAAAGCCCAATAAACAGAAGGGATGCGATAATGATGCCTATCCCCACAAAAAACAAAAGCTTCCGCCTCTCATCTCCCACTAATCCAGGGATTAAAAATCTACCCGTAGCAGGCGCTATGATACCCACAAAAACAGTACAAAACAGCGCAAAACTCCAAAGCATGACGCAGACCAATGTCAAAATCATGGCTCCCGCCGCCGCCATCTTATTGCCCCTCAACTGTCTTTTAGCAAACATCTTAATCTGAGCTATAGTCATCATATTTCTACACCCTCCGCTTCAAGTCACTTAGAATATTATACCAAAAAAAGAGGATGCCGTGAACGGCATCCTCTATATTCATTATGGTAACTTGAAGCGCTCCACCAACTCATACAGCCGCTTTGCCTCATTTGCAAGCTCGATACTTGCGGCAGCGCTCTGCTCCGCAGTTGATGAGTTATTCTGTACAACCTCGGAAATCTGTCCGACACCGATACTGATCTGATCAAGAGCATCCGCCTGCTTGTGTGACGCCTCGGAAATCTGTCCGATCATCTCATTGGTCTCATCCGCAAAGCCTGAAACCTTTTCCAAAGCATCCGCTGTATCATCAGTGATACCCTTACCATTGTTTACTGCCTCAGTAACCATCTGAATAAGATCGCTGGTGCTCTGAGCCGCTTCCTGACTGCGCTTCGCAAGATTTCCTACCTCATCGGCAACAACCGCAAAGCCCTTGCCTGCCTGACCCGCTCTTGCAGCCTCAATGGCAGCATTGAGAGAAAGGATATTGGTCTGGAAAGCGATATTATCGATAATGCTGATGACATCCTGGATCTTGTTGGAAGCTTCCTCGATCTCATCCATGGAAGTCGTAAGCTTATGCATCTCCTGATTACTCTCGGTAATGGCATCCTTGGTGCGCATGGCAATCTTACTTGCCTTTTCGGCATTCTCAGCATTGGTCTGCACCTTGTCATTTACCGAACTGATGGTGGAACTAAGCTCCTCAACGGAACCTGCCTGCTCGGTTGCACCCTGGGCAAGAGCCTGGGAACCATCGGAAATCTGTGAAGAATTGTCCGCAACCTTACCTGCGCTAATGCTGATGTCCTTCAGAGTCCGTCCAAGAGTGGACTTAATTGTATTCATGGAATTAAGAGCCGATCTCATATCTCCCACATAATTTCCGGGACAGGTACTCTCAACTGTAAAGTCTCCATCTGACATTACAGAAAGCATGAATCCGAGATCTTCTATGATACGCTTAAGATTCTCAGACATATGCGTAAATGTTCCGGCCAGCTCACCAATCTCATCATTAGGATACTTGTAATTACTATCCACTTCACTGAGATTGAACTCTCCCACATTTTCTGCGATCTTCATAAGTGGCTTAACCGGTGCCAGAGACTTGTTGACAACATATGATGAAATCATAACAAGTGCAACTACTCCGATGATTCCTATGATCGCAACAATCATAAGGGACTGATAAACCGCTGCCCTTACTTCATCCTTATGAACGATACTGGTGAGAACCCAGTTGATATCCGTTCCGTTGATCTTAACCGGTACGAAAATCGCGAAGGAGTCCTTGCCGCCGATATTGTCCTTAACTGACTTCAGGAGTCTGTCTCCACCTGTAACACTTTCAATGATGGAATCAGAAAAATCAGCTGCCGTACCAACAGTCGCCGGATCTCCCGTATTTGCGAGATAGGTCTTGTTGGAATCATTAACTGTAACATAAGCACTGTTATAGCCACCGTTTGAATATTCCAGATCGGCCATGGAACTGAGCTCCACATCACAGTTTGAAACTCCGATGAACTTTCCGTCATCCATAATAGGAGTTGAAATTGTGATCAGATGAAGGACTGAACCGTCTTCACAGGTCCACTCATACGGGTCTGTTATATGGGTGAGACCTTTTTCCTTAGCAGGAACGTAGTAGTCGGCAACTCCGTAACTATCGTAATCCGTCAGGATATCCGTGCCCAGACTGCCTCCGCTCTTATATACGTAATAGGAAAGGCCATCCGGTGTGTCCGGGAAGAAAACATTAGGCTCAAAGGCATAGTAGGCTGCGAATACTCTTCCGGAATTAACAGCCTCTCTCATGGACTCGAGGATAGCCTCCTGACCCTTCTCTCTGCCCATTTCGCGGTAATTCATGATACTGTCGCCAAGAGAGCTTGCGTAGATCTCGATACCGCTGACATATTTCTGTACCGTTGTCACGTTCTGATCCGCGATATTTTCTATCTGGGTCTGAACCATAGTGTCAATGTTTTTGAAGGTAACTATTCCGAAAACAATGCACATGACGGCGATAACCACAAATACGGTAACTGCCAGCACCATAGGTATCTGCACTGCAAGGCTCATGTATGGTCTTTTTTTATTTTTATTATTTATGTTAGACATACTCTTTTCACCTCTCGATACTTAAGCATTCATACGACAAAATTTCCATTACCTAAGCTTGAAAGGCTTTACGATTTCCTTCAGCTTATTTGCTTCATTGGCAAGCTCAATGCTGGCTGCCGCGCTCTGTTCAGAGGTTGAGGAATTGGTCTGTACAACCTCCGAGATCTGTCCGATGCCAATGCTTATCTGTTCAAGTGCTTCCGACTGATTTATGGATGCTTCGGAAATATCCTTGATCATGTCATTGGTCTCATCTGCGTATCCGGATACTCTTTCAAGAGCTTCTGCCGTATCATCGGTAATGCCTTTTCCTCTGTCAACCGCTTCAGTAACCATCTGTATGAGATCGCTGGTACTTTGTGCTGCTTCCTGACTGCGTTTTGCAAGGTTTCCTACCTCATCCGCAACAACCGCAAAGCCCTTTCCTGCCTGTCCCGCTCTTGCCGCCTCGATAGCTGCATTGAGGGAGAGGATGTTGGTCTGGAAAGCGATATTGTCAATGATGCTGATGACATCCTGTATCTTATTTGAGGCTTCTTCTATGGAATCCATGGATGCTGTAAGCTTGCTCATCTCTTCATTACTTGCTGCAATGGCTTCCTTGGTGCGAAGAGCAATGGTACTTGCGTTGCCTGCATTATCGGCATTGTTTCTGACTTCCTCACTGACGTTGTTAATGGTGCCGCTAAGTTCCTGAACAGAACCTGCCTGCTCGGTAGCGCCTTGTGCCAATGCCTGGGATCCGTCTGAAATCTGAGACGAATTCACTGCCACTCTCTCTGCGGATTCACTGATATCCTTGAGGGTATTTCCCAGATTTTCCTGAATTGAATTGATGGACATCAGAGCATTTTTCATGTCACCGACATACTTCTCAGGGCATGAACTGTTGGCGGTAAAATCACCTTCTGCCATTCCGCTGAGAACCACATCCACATCGGAAATGATGGATTTCAGGTTATCAGACATGGAAAGGAAGGTATCCGCAAGTTTTCCAAATTCATTGTTTGGATATTCGTAATTATTCTGAGCGTCGGAAAGTCTGAATTCACCTACGTCTTCAGCCGTTTTCATCAGCGGTTTGATAGGTGCAAGGGCTGAACGGACAATGCTGAATGCCACGAATGCGAGGACTGCGATTCCGATTATTCCTATCACTATGATTATCAGAAGTGATGTATAAACCGGTGCATATACCTCTGAGCGATGAACGATATTGGTGAGTACCCACTGAAGATCCGAACCCTCAAGCAGTACCGGAGTAAATACCACAAAGGACATTGCCCCGTCAATCTTGTCCTGGATATCGGTTCTTATTACAGTCTCTCCTCCGAGAACACGCTGAACTATGCCTTCATTGTAATCCACAACCTGTCCTGCAGCTTCAGGGGTCTTGGAATGAACAATGTAGGTATTCTTGTCATCGGTTATGGTCATATATGATGTTTTGTAATTGCCGTTTGTATAGTCAAGATCCTTTAAGGTATCAAGGAGCATATCGCAGTTGGCAACACCGATGAACTTACCGTTTTCCACGATAGGTGTACTTAATGTAATAAGCCATACAGCGGTTCCGTCTGAAAGCTCATACTCATAGGGATCGGTAAGGTGTGTTTTAAGGCTTGCCTTTGTAGGCGCATAGTAATCTGCCTCACCGTATGAATCAAAGTCATTCAGGATATCCGTTGCAGTTCCGTTTCCGCTTTTATAAACGTAATACGATAATCCATTATCTGTATCACTGAAAAATGCATTTGGTTCAAATGCAAAATACGCAGAAAAAATCTTGCCGGACTCAACAGCACGGGTAAGGGCTTCAATTATCGCCGTTTCTCCGTCCTCTCTTCCCAAGTTCCTGTAATTCATTACGCTGTCGCCCAGGGTATCCGCATAGATATTCATACCATCCATATACTTCTGGATAGTAAGAACATTTTCCCTGGCAACATTACTGATCTGTTTCTTTGCAAGGTCATTGATGGACCTGATGGTCAGAACACCAAAGGCTATGCAAATGATCACAACTACGACAAGAACCGCACCAACAACTATGGTTGGTATGCGGACAGCAAGGCTCACAAATTTACCTTTGCCGTTCTCTGTCTTTTTCATTTCTAACTTACTCATACTGCCTCCTGCCTGGTATGAATTTCGCATTACTGCTAAGTTTTTACACTGTCTATCTTTCATATCGGCAGAATATGGTTTTTGTTAAGTGTTAAAAGAAAAATTGTTTTTCGGGTTGGGATTTAAAGAAAACCGGCATAGAATACGCCGAAGCCGGAGGGCATCCGTTTAAAGGCGACTCGCCTTTAAATGGATGCCCTCCTGCTACGGCTACGTTTTATATTCCGTATGAGCTATTAGACATCAAACATTTTTACAAATGTGATGTGTTTGAAACTGTGAGGTTGTCGCCGGGGTCCCAGAGGACGATGTGACCTGCTTTAAGGGACTTTTGGACGTCAATGGTTCTCTGGTTTGAGGAACCTTTGTAGAGAAGGGTGATGTCTTTAAGGTCCTGTTTGAATTCGCCGTCTACCAGGACATCGGTTCTTTCAAGGATCTCCCGGGTTTCGGGGATCTGAGACCACATGCGATCAAGCATATCTTCATCGAAGAGGTAACCGGAGAATATCCAAAGGTCCTTTTCCGGATATCTTTCCTTGAACCTTTTTACGAGGGAAACAAGTCCTTTTTGATTCTCCGGCTCGAAGGGTTCTCCGCCTAAAAGCGTAAGGCCTTGATATGCTTCATCGGATAGTTCGTCGAGAATGCTGTCTTCAACTTCCTTTGTGAATTCTTTTCCGTAATTGAAATCCCAGGCGATTTTGTTGAAGCAGCCCGGGCATGCATGAGTGCAGCCTGAAACAAAGAGGCTGAGTCTGACACCCGGTCCGTTTGCTATATCAAAATGCTTTATTTCCGCGTAATTCATTTTAATCCTCATTTTGCCGCTTTAAAACGGTGGCTTATTCGTTTTCGTCATCTTCCTCGGGAACTTCAACAGATTTTTTCCTGAAGGCTCCTAAAACTGTGCAAAGGATGACACTGAGTTCATACAGAAGGAGCATTGGAAGAGCCACCATTACCTGGGATACTATATCCGGAGGAGTAACTATGGCCGCCATGATAAAAATCACAACGATCATTATCTTTCTGGCCTTCTTCATCCACTCTACTTTCAGTATTCCGAGCTGAGTAAGCAGCACTGTGACAACCGGAAACTCAAATATCACCGCAAAAATGATGAATATGGTCATTAGGAAGGAAATATAATTTCCGACACTTATTGAAGCTGAGACATTAACACCCCTACTTACATCAAGCAAAAAATAGAGCATAAAGGGTATCAGCACTTTGTAAGCAAACAATATCCCCAAAAATCCAAAAATGATGCCAAAGATGATAGCCAGCAGGAAAAACAGTTTTTCGGATTTCCTGAGTCCCGGACTCATAAATGCGTATGCCTCATAGAATATAAGAGGCAGCCCAATAAGAGCTGCAAAAATGAGGGAGATTGAAAAAAACTGGATAAGCATTTCCTGTGGTGCCAGATATACAAACTGGTAGCCCTTGGCTCTTCCTATATCAAGAAGCACAGACACGATCTTCTCGGCCTGCCCCAGTCCTACAAACGCCGCTATCACCAGCACCACCACGATTACAACGATGCGGTTTCTAAGCTCTGTGAGATGACCGCTCAGTGTCATCTCGCCATCAGCCGGCTTCTTCTCAGTCTTTCTTTTCATCAGTTGCTGCCTTTGTCTCGCTTACTTTATCTTCCTTGTCCTTACTCTCTTCCTCTGAATCAGCTATGCCGTCTCTGAAGCTCTTTACAGACTTTCCAAACATCTTTGTAAGCTTAGGAAGCTGTGTAGGTCCGAATACGATTACAACAATTGCAAGTACGATTAATAATTCCTGTGTTCCGATTTTCATGATTTTCTCCTCTATAAATACATATTTTTGCCGTTTATTTCTGACATGCAGATGCAGATTTAATCAGCTCTTTTGTTTTAAACATTATGCTCTGTAATGACCGACTGTATCAAATTTGCCGGTTTCTTCGGCAGGCTTCTCAGCCTTTGCCTCTTCAGCATCTGTGTCTTTGGTTTCTGAATGCTCTTCTGACTTCGCCTCGTTTGACTGATTATCGCTCTTCGTTTTTTCTTCAGCCATTCCGGAATCAGCTGCAGCTGACTCAGAATCTTTCTTTTCAAGCTTTTCTTCTGATGTCACTTCTTCTGCAACGGTACCAGGTTCATCTGAAATCAACTCTGTCTTATTCTCTTCAGCCTTTTCTACCTCTGCTGTGGCTGTTTCAGCCCCATTCTCTTTCGTCTTTTCCTCTGCCTTAGGCTCCGGTTTTACAGATGAAGGCTTTCCGATGTCATTCACCGTTTTCTTCACATCATCGATGTTCTTCTTGATCTCATCTGCCACTTCGGTAACCGGCTGCATAGCTTCCTTTATGGGCTTCTGTGCCTCTTCCAAAGGTTCTATCACCGATTCCCTGATGTCCTTTGTCAGATCGTTTGAGACATTCCTGAATGCCTTCAGGGATTCCCCCAGCTTTTTTGCATATTCAGGAAGCTTGTCAGGACCGATGACGATGAGCGCCACGACGAAAATGATGATTAATTCTGAAAATCCTATTTTCATAACTCGATTCCTTGATCTTTCCTTCTATATCTTTCTATAACCTAATTATTATAATTGTTCACACACATATAATGCAACATCAAAAAAAGAAAAGCTCCGACCTTTTCTGCGAGGTCGGAGCTTTCCTGAATTGGGGTGTATGTCTACAATGAATGTAAATGACTTTTACAGATGAAGCACTCTGTCCTTGATCTCCTGGGTACGGCCCTGGTTCCAGTACTGGGTTCCGATGTATCCGCAGGTTCTTCTGGCAACGGACATCTTGCTCTGATCACGGTTTCCGCAGTTAGGGCACTCCCAGACAAGCTTGCCCATATCGTCCTCTATGATCTTAATCTCGCCGTCATAGCCGCAGCACTCGCAATAATCTGACTTGGTGTTAAGCTCAGCATACATGATGTTGTCATAGATGAACTTGATAAGACTGAGTACTGCAGGAATGTTGTTCTGCATGTTAGGAACCTCTACATAAGAGATAGCTCCTCCCGGTGAAAGCTTCTGGAAATCAGCCTCAAACTTAAGCTTGGTAAATGCATCGATCTCCTCACGAACATTTACGTGATAAGAGTTTGTTACATAGTTGTGATCTGTAACGCCCTCGATGATTCCAAATCTCTTCTGAAGAGCCTTTGCAAACTTGTAAGTTGTGGACTCCATCGGTGTACCGTAAAGTGAGTAGCTGATGTTCTCTGCCTTTCTCCACTCTGCACACTTGTCATTCATGTGCTGCATTACCTGAAGTGCAAATGGCTTTGCCTCAGGATCTGTGTGTGACTTTCCTGTCATGCGTACGCACATCTCGTAAAGACCTGAATATCCAAGGGAGATGGTTGAATAGTTGCCATAGAGAAGTCTGTCGATCTTCTCGCCCTTCTTAAGTCTTGCGAGTGCACCATACTGCCAGAGGATAGGTGCAACATCTGAGGTTGTGCCCTTAAGTCTCTCATGGCGGAGTCTCAATGCCTTATGGCAGAGCTCAAGTCTCTCATCGAAGATCTTCCAGAACTCGTCCATATCTCCGTGAGCTGAACATGCAACGTCTACAAGATTGATGGTTACAACGCCCTGGTTGAAACGTCCGTAATACTTATGCTTGCCTTCTGTATAAGTCTTGCTGTTTGACTTGTTTCCTGCATCGCAAAGACCCTCTGCAAGTGACTCGTTATCCGGTGTAAGGAAGGATCTGCATCCCATGCAAGGATAAACATCGCCCTTGTACTCCTTCATCTTCTTAGCGGAGATGTAATCCGGAACCATTCTCTTGGCTGTGCACTTGGCAGCAAGCTCTGTAAGGTAATAGTATCTTGACTGAGGGTAAACATTATCCTCATCGAGAGTGTAGATGATCTTCGGGAATGCCGGTGTGATCCAGACACCCTTCTCGTTCTTAACGCCCTTCATTCTCTGCTTCAGAACTTCCTCGATAACCATCGCAAGGTCATCTCTTGTCTGTCCCTCAGGAACCTCATCCAGGTACATGAACATAGTTACGAAAGGAGCCTGGCCGTTGCAGGTCATGAGAGTAATGAGCTGATACTGGATGGTCTGAACGCCTCTTGTGATCTCCTCGTGAAGACGCTTCTCAACGATCTTTCCGATCTGCTCGGCTGTCATCTGAACGCCGGCCTCAGCATTCTCCTCCTCAACCTGGCTTCTGATCTTCTGACGGGAAATGTCTACGAATGGAGCAAGGTGTGACAATGTAAATGACTGTCCGCCGTACTGGTTGGAAGCAACCTGCGCAATAATCTGCGTTGTGATGTTGCAGGCTGTGTAGAAGCTGTGTGGCTTCTCGATCATGGTCTGAGAAATAACTGTGCCGTTCATCAGCATGTCCTCGAGGTTTACGAGGTCACAGTTATGCTCCTTCTGAGCGAAGTAATCAGAATCATGGAAGTGGATAATGCCTTCGTCATGAGCTCTTACCACATCCTCGGGAAGAAGAAGTCTCTTTGTAAGATCCTTGGAAACTTCACCTGCCATGTAATCACGCTGTGTAGAATTGATAACAGGATTCTTGTTGGAATTCTCCTGCTTCAGCTCCTCGTTTGACTGATCGATAAGTGAAAGGATCTCATCATCGGTTGTGTTTGACTTACGTGCGATCTCTCTCTTGTAACGATAACGCACATACTTCTGAGCAACCTCATAACCACGCATCTCCATGATGCCGGTCTCAACCATATCCTGGATCTCTTCAACCGATACCGCACGATTGAGCTTTGCGCACTTTGCGGCAACATTCTCGGAAATGCCCATGATCTGGTACTCATTCATCTGATAAATAGGCTCTACCTCATTGTTTGCCTTACGGATAGCGTTAGCGATCTTTGAAATATCAAACTGGACTTCCTTGCCGTTACGTTTGATAACATTCTGTTTTACGACTTCTGTTAAAACTTCCATATCTGCTCCCCCTTTATTTACATCCACACCGCAGAAAGAATTTCAGACCAGTTCCCTTTAACCCGAACCTCGAAAATCTTTATTATATTTTGTGCCCGGACCAATGTTTCGGCCTCGACATCTTCTGATGATTTCGTAATTTCATCAGCCTAAGTGCATTTTCAAAAATATATTTCTTCTATAGTGTTTTTACCAAATATTGTTTTTCTCGTCTCTAAAAACACTATATCTTGTGTGCAGAAATACTATACTACTATTTCCACCGGATTTAAATACCAAATATCCAAAAGTCAATTTTTTGTAAAAAACGGAGAATTTTAGCAATTTCCACCTAAAAATCCACCCACGATTTCTCATAGATTACAGGGGTATAAATCAAGCATTTTCGCGGTCTTCCGGGCTTTCGCCGGTTTCGCCGATGTTTTGTTGAAAATTCCAACTTGATTTTTAAAATCTTAAATAATCACTTAAATTTTGTCATATTATTGTTTTCGGGAGCAAAGAAAAATCCCTGCAGAGCATATGTCTGCAGGGATCAAAAATCCATATGTAGGTGGGAATCATCACTATATATAGTGATGGCAGCTCATGTGTTGAGCATATATATTACTTCATCGGGATAACGCCGCCCTCATAAGTATTTGTGATGTACTCAGAAACCTTCTCAGACTGAAGCACTTCAACAAGCTTCTTAGCCCACTCTGAATCAGCGTCAGCATCTGACACTACCACAACATTGGCATAAGTCTGGGCTGCCTCTGAAGAAGCATCCTCCTGAGCAAGAGCATCTGAAGGCTTGAAGCCGGCATCGATGGCATAGTTACCGTTCATGCAGGCAAAATCAACTGACTCGATAGATCTCGGGATCTGAGCAGCCTCAACCTCAAGGATCTCAACATTGTGAGGATTCTCAACGATATCCTGCTTTGTAGCTGTGAGACCTACACCCTCCTTGAGAGTGATGATGCCGTTAGCCTGAAGAAGCTGAAGAGCACGAGCCTCATTGGTTGTATCGTTAGGAACAGCGATCTGAGCCTTGTCAGCGATGTTTGAAAGATCATTTGCCTTTCCTGCGTAGATTCCGAACGGCTCATAGTGGATAGCGCCCACTGATGTAAGGTGGGTTCCGTTCTCAGCATTGAAATCATCAAGATATGGCTGGTGCTGGAAGTAGTTAGCCTGGATCTCGCCCTGATCTGTAGCAAGGTTTGGCTGAACGTAATCATTGTAAACAACGATGTCAAGGTTAATGCCTGCTGCTGCAAGTTCATCCTTTGCCTGCTCGAGAATCTCTGCATGAGGGCTTGGTGTTGCACCGATCTTAATGTCTACTGCCTCTGCAAGCGGCTCTACGGCACTGCCTGCCTCAGCAGCTGCCTCTGTTTCCTTAGCGGCTTCTGTCTCGCCTGCTGCCTCTGTCTCCTTGGCAGCCTCTGTTGCTGCGGATGTTGCTGCGGATGTTGCAGCTGCTTCTGTTGCTGCAGCTGTTGTTGCCTTGGTCTCTGATGAACCGCAGGCTGCAAGTGATGCTGCCGCAAGTACTGCTACAAGAACTACTGTTAAATTCTTTTTCATAATGTTCCTCCCTCGTTGGTCCTTTGATTTTTCGTCTTGTCAGACGAAGGACTTACGTATACCGTTTTTTGGGGAAACGGTGATCCCCACGACAGGTTTGACCTGTCGGTTTTATTTAGACTGACACTCCTTCGGGAAGCACCAGAGAAAATACGAAAACATTAAACTTGTCAGTTCCTTGCTCTCTTATCCGTAGCCCTGGAAACTCTCATCCAGAATTCCTGAATGATCTGTACAAGCACCACAAGGATCACAACCGCGATCATCATGATATCTGTCTTGTAGCGGTAATATCCGTAGTTCAGGGCGATGGCTCCCAGGCCTCCGCCTCCTACAAAACCTGCCATAGCCGAATAGCTGAGGATGGTTGTGATACAGATTGCGGCTCCCACAAGAAGGCTTGGCTTTGCCTCAGGGATCAGCACCTTGTAAATAATCTGCCAGTTGCTGGCACCCATTGACTTTGCGGCTTCTATAACGCCGGCGCTTACCTCTTTAAGTGAGGACTCCACCATTCTTCCTATATAGGGGGCGGAAGCAATGATAAGGGGCGGAATGATAGCCTTAGGTCCCAATGTTGTCCCCACCAGGAATTTGGTGAGGGGCAAAACCATTACCAGAAGGATCAGGAACGGAATGGAACGGAAAATATTGATAACCACACCAAGTGCCGTGTGCACCGGATTGCAGGGTGCGATACCGTCCTTATCCGTTACAACCAGGATAACTCCCAGGGGGATACCTATAAGATATGAAATAGCACTGGAGATGAGTGTCATGTAAATGGTCGCCCAGGTCTCCTCAAAATACATGGAAATTGATGCTGCGTCCATCAGTTCACCTCCTCAAACTTTATACTGTTGTCCTTAAGATAATGCAGGATCTTCTCTGCATCCTCTTCCTCTCCGGGAAGCTCCACCACCATCTGGCCCACTGCCTGACCTTCAACTTCCTTAGTATTTGCAAAAAGGATGTTGACCGGCACCTTGCAGGTGAGCACCAGATCCGAAATGATAGGCTGATGAGCAGAGTGGCCGTCAAATACGATACGTATCTTCCTGTTACTGTCTACACCGAAATCCACCGGCTTCACGGAGTCAGCATTACCATCCCCAAGGATAAGCCTGCGGCCGATTTCTGTCTTCGGGTTGCTGAATACCTCCGCCACAGGTCCGCTCTCGGCGATGTGGCTGTGGTCAATGATGGCCACGGAATCGCAGATGGCTTCGATAACCGACATCTGGTGGGTAATGACTATGACCGTGACTCCCATCTCCTGATTGATCTGCTTCAAAAGCTCAAGGATCTGAGTTGTGGTCTTTGGGTCCAGGGCCGAGGTTGCCTCATCACAAAGTAGCACCTTCGGATTTGTAGCGAGAGCCCTTGCGATAGCCACTCTCTGCTTCTGACCTCCGGAAAGCTGTGCCGGATAGTTCTTTACTCTGTCTTCGAGACCTACGAGTTTGAGCAGTTCCATGGCTCTCTCCCTGGCCTTCTTTCTGTCCGTTCCCGCGATTTCCAGCGGGAAGGTAACATTATCCAGAAGATTACGCTGATCCAGAAGGTTAAACTGCTGGAAGATCATGCCCATGTTTCTTCTGGCTTCGCGAACCTCCTTTTCGGAAAGATCGCCGAGGGACTTGCCCTCGAAAATAACTTTACCACTTGTGGGTATCTCAAGATAATTTATACATCTTACAAGTGTTGACTTTCCTGCGCCGGAAAGTCCGATGATTCCCTGAACGGAACCCTCCTTTATATCCAAATTAATGTCATCAAGCGCAACAACATCCCCGGAACTTGTGTGAAATGCCTTGCCCATGTTGACCAATTGGATGATTACATCACCCTTAGCCATTAAGTTCCTCCATATATCGAATTCAATATGCATCAAATTTTAGTACACGGTTGGGATTTAATCAATTAAATTAAAACGATAATGAGTTATAAAGAGAAGCTATAGCAGAGATTACCGGGAAGACTGAGAACAAAAAAAGAGCACCAGGTCTAACCTGTTGCTCTTTGCTGCGGAGGATGGGACTTGAACCCACACGTCCTACCGGACACAAGATCCTTAGTCTTGCCTGTCTGCCAATTTCAGCACCTCCGCGCGACTCGTATAATATACAGCCTCGATATATAAAAGTCAAGAAAAAAATACTACAAATACAGAAATTTTTTTGGCCCCGAAAAAATTGCACTGATACAAAAAATATTTGACCCAGGTTCTAAAAACAGGATCGGCTGAACTGTTACAAATCTTCAAGCTGACCCATTTTGAACAATATCATAATGGAAGTCATCCATTATTGCTTGCAAACATGACTCATATTGTTGATTTGAAGATTTTGAAGCATTCTGATCAAACTCATCGTTTGACTCTCATGAAAATATCTTGAATTGAAGTCATCAATAATATGCTTGGGATTTGACTCATATCAAGCCATTATTGGATTTGCAGTCAATCAATTACATCTATATGGTTGACTCAATTTCAAGATAAACTAATTGAGACCATGGACGCAAGATTTGCCCCCATGGTCTCCTTTTGCAATTTTATGAGCAAAGCTCAATGATCGCCTCTGCGTACACCTTGGTGGCAATCACGATGTTATCGAGGTCGAAGAACTCGTCGGCGCCGTGCATGCGGGTGTCAACGCCCGGAAGGACTGCACCGAAGGCTACGCCGTTCTTTAACTCGTGAACATAGGTGCCGCCGCCGATGGCCATGGCTTCGCCCTTGAGGCCGGTTACTGTCTCGTAGGACTTAAGGAGCTTCTGAACAAATTCAGAGTCTGAAGGAACCGCATGAGGAGGAACTATACCCTTGCTTTCAAACTCAAGGCCGAGGGACTCAATACTTTTTCCTGCCACATCCTCACAGTTCTCCTTGGTTGCAATAAGCGGTGTACGGCTGTCGAACATGAGATCAAGCCCGGTAGTTGTGATATGGAACATATCCAGGGTGCATGTAAGATCGTGGGACTCTGCATCACTCATCTTGATGCCGAGGCCGGAACCGTCTGTAACTCCGTAAGGGAACAGCTTAAGTACATTCTTAATAGCCTTTATCTGCTCGCACTCGGGAAGAGGAAGCTTTGCAACAAGCATAAGTGCAGCGATGCCGGCATTCTTTCCAAGCTCGGGAGTTGATGCATGGGCAGACTCACCGATAACTGTTATCTCATTCATACCGGTCTGCTCACAGGTAACACCACACTCCTTTGCAACCTCGTCCATGGGAGCCTCAGCCATATTCATATCGAGACCCTCAAGTGTGATGACTGCCTTCTGGGGAACAGCATTAACGGCCACACCTGCCTCAAGTGAAACAAGTCGCGGTAAAGTCTTTGACTCCTCAAAGCTTTTTACGATTCCGGCTCTGAACTGACCTTTTTCTATATTTATAAGAGGGAACTCCGCATCCGGAGAAAATGTCATCTCTGCCTCGGGCTCTACAGCATAGTACTTCTCAATATCACTAGAACCTGTCTCTTCATCGGAACCCATAATGAGACGAACGCCCTTCTTAAGAGGGACGCCGCACTCCTTGATGGCGCGCATAGCATAAAGTGCGCAAAGAAGCGGACCCTTGTCATCAGATGTTCCACGGCCGTAGATTCTTCCGTCCTTTACTACAGGCTTAAAAGGCTCTGTAACCGTCCAGCCCTCGCCTGCGGGCACCACATCACAGTGGCAAAGCATGTCGAGGGTTCTGGGAAGCTCCGGATCAAAATCCGCAGTACCTACATAGCTGTTATAATTCTTTACTGAAAATCCGTACTTGTCGCAAAGATCAATCGCAAAGTTCAGGGCATCAAAGGGACCGTCTCCAAAAGGCTTTCCCTGCTCGTATGAGCCCTGTACAGAATTGATTGAGACAAAACCCTTCAGATCCTCTATAAGATCGTCTAAATGTTCCTCTATCCACTTATTTACTGATTCGTTCATATATTTACCTCTTAATTCTTTCCAAACTCAGTAAGCCTGAGATCCTTATTTCTGTCAAGCACCATACCTACCGACCACTCATGCGCGAACAGAAGCAGCGGGCGGTCCTTCAGATCCTTTACGATTTTCATGTCCGAAGTTCCCTGGATCTTGTCAATGTTGATCTCGGTGTAGTTCTCAACCCAGCGCAGATGCTCATAGGGCAGCATGTCGAGCTTGACGTCAACGTTGTACTCGTTCTTGAGACGGAAGGTGAGGACTTCAAACTGAAGTACACCTACAACGCCTACGATGATCTCTTCCATACCGGTGTTGTACTCCTGGAAAATCTGGATGGCACCTTCCTGGGCGATCTGGGAAATACCCTTCAGGAACTGCTTACGCTTCATGGTGTCTACCTGACGGACTCTTGCGAAGTGTTCCGGCGCGAAGGTAGGGATTCCCTCGTAAGCAAACTTCTTATTGGAAAGCTCCAGTGTATCTCCGATAGAGAAGATACCCGGATCGAAAATTCCGATAATGTCTCCGGCGTAGGCCTTTTCAACTATCTTACGCTCATCCGCCATCATCTGGGTAGGCTGGCTGAGCTTCACCTTACGGCCGGTCTGCACGTGATTAACTTCCATTCCTGCATCGAATTCGCCCGAGCATATACGCATAAAAGCGACACGGTCCCTGTGTTTTGGATCCATATTAGCCTGAATCTTAAAAACGAAGGCTGAGAACTGCTCGTCAACTGTATCGATAACGCCCTTGTCACTACTTCTGGGAAGAGGTGGTAATGTCATCTTCAGGAAGTGCTCAAGGAAGGTTCTGACACCGAAGTTTGTAAGAGCTGAGCCAAAGAATACAGGAGTAAGCTCTCCCTTATTGACTCTTTCCTGATCATAATCGTCAGAAGCTCCGTCCAGAAGCTCCAGATCCTCCTGAAGCTTGTCATAATACTCAAAACCCACAAGATCCTTTAACTTAGGATCATCAAGTTTTACGTCCTGCTCCTCAACAGCTTTGGTGCCGCCGGCATTGGCAGTAAAAAGCTCCACGGTTTCAGTCTCACGATCGAAGACGCCTTTGAAGTTGCGTCCGCAGCCAATGGGCCAGTTTACAGGACAGGTGTGGATGCCAAGAACGCTCTCGATTTCGTCAAGAAGCTCATATGGGTCACGGGCCTCACGGTCAAACTTATTAACAAAAGTAAAGATAGGAATGTGACGCATTACGCAGACCTTGAAAAGTTTGATTGTCTGAGGCTCAACACCCTTTGCGCCATCGATAACCATGACGGCACTGTCGGCAGCCATAAGTGTACGATAGGTATCCTCCGAGAAATCCTGGTGACCCGGAGTATCAAGGATATTTATACATTTATCTCCGTAATTAAACTGAAGCACTGAAGAAGTAACGGAAATACCTCTCTGCTTCTCTATCTCCATCCAGTCTGAAACTGCATGCTTGGTGGCCTTACGTCCCTTAACGGTACCTGCAAGGTTGATAGCACCTCCGTAAAGAAGGAACTTCTCTGTTAATGTTGTCTTACCTGCATCCGGGTGAGAAATGATCGCAAACGTACGTCTCTTCTCAATCTCTTCTTTTAAATTTGCCATGTCTTCTCCATATATAAATGTATCCTTAGGTATCCCGGGTGGATCATATATTCCTCTCCACCTTTGATTTCCAATATTTATACATCAAACTTTTTTATTCCGCGTTGCATCTTAACATAAAAGAGACTATGCCGTAAAGACATAGTCTCTTATTTTCCAAATATATACTCTTTATCTCTTGTTTCTCAGGAACTCAGGAATGTTGATTGACAGATCCTTGTTCTGCTGAGGACGGTAGCTTGGCTGAACTGAAGGAGCCGGCTCCATGCTCGGCATATGTGTCTCATGAACCTGAGGCGCAACTGAAGGAGTCTGAACTGAAGGTGCTGCCTGGTTCTGCATTGTATATCCTACAGACTGAGACGGTGTGTTGAGAAAGCTTGGAATAGGCTGTCTCTGAGTCTGTACCGGCTGTGGCTCACGAACAGGAACTGCCTGACGTGGTGCTGCCTGTGGTGCAACAGTCTTCTTCTCAGGAGCATCAAAAACAGACTGTGTTGCTTGCTCATCCTGAATGCCTGTAGCGATAACTGTGATCTTGCACTCATCCTGTGCGCTCTCATCATACATAGCACCGAAGATGATATTTGCATTCTCACCTGCAAGCTCCTCTACATAAGAAGCTGCCTCGTTTGCTTCAACGAGAGAGATATCACCTGAAATATTAATGATAACATCTGTTGCGCCCTGGATAGTTGTCTCAAGGAGCGGAGATGAAATAGCCATCTTAACAGCCTCTGTTGCCTTCTCATCACCCTTAGCTGCGCCGATACCTACATGAGCGATACCCTTGTCCTTCATAACTGAAGATACATCGGCGAAGTCAAGATTGATAAGACCGGGAACATTGATAAGGTCTGTGATACCCTGAACAGCCTGCTGAAGAACTTCGTCTGCCTTCTTAAGTGCATCCGGCATGGTAGTTCTTCTGTCAACGATCTCAAGAAGTCTGTCATTAGGAATAACGATAAGTGTATCTACAGATTCCTTAAGCTGCTCGATACCCTTTATAGCATTCTGCATACGCTGACGAGCTTCAAAACGGAAAGGCTTTGTTACTACACCAACAGTAAGGATACCCATATCCTTTGCAATCTTTGCAATGATAGGAGCTGCACCTGTTCCCGTTCCGCCTCCCATACCGCAGGTTACAAATACCATATCTGCGCCCTGCAAAGCTGCAGTAATATCCTCTGAACTTTCCTCAGCTGCCTTGGCACCAACCTCAGGTCTGCCTCCGCAACCAAGTCCCTTTGTAAGCTTTTCACCAATCTGCATAGTAGTTGGTGCCTGACTGAACTGTAAGGCCTGCTTATCTGTATTAACGCCGATGAACTCAACGCCGACAATGCCATCAGTCACCATGCGATTCACCGCGTTATTACCTGCGCCACCAACACCAACAACGATAATTCTTGCAGCTGCCTCTGACTCAGGAAGTTTAATCTCAAGCATAATCTTCCTCCTTCAACACTATATCATCCCATAATGTAGCTTGAATTTGCGTGACCACATACGCTTGTATTTCCAAATCTCATCTAGTCCGGTCACACACCCTAATTAAATATACATATTTATTTAACTATTATCAATAGCTTAACAGATTTTAGCACGCAGATAAGCGTTTTAAACCTAAGGTTTTTTCACTTATTTCTTACATTTTTATGACATTATTTCTTAAGTCGACGATCTGAAAATGTAGCTCTCATGATCGGTACTTTCATTGTAATCTGACAGATTAAGCGTACCCTTCAAGCCTTCAAGGTTCGGAAGTATATCCTTAAGGGTATATATCTTCATTTCCATGTCCTTGTTGCTTCCGAGATATACCTGGATGTCACCCATCTTTAAGGTAGCATTCAGAAGCTCATCATATGCGATCTCGTCACATTTGATCTCATTATCACTGAGAGAACCCGTAAGATTCAATATGTCATTAAAGACATGCATATTCTGAACCGGCAGCTCTTTATACAGAATTATGGATCCGAAGGTAAGTCCTGTGATCCTGGGAATGCCCGCCAGATTCTCCCTTGTGGACTCCACAACTATACCATCCTTATCAAAATACATATGGCTTGACATGTAATCAACATAACCAACTATATTTTTTTCGTACACGGTGATGCTTACGGAAAGGGGGCCTTCCCAGTTGATATCATATCTCTGTACAAAAGGAATCTGCTTATGCGGCTTGGTCTTGTCTTTCCAGAAACAGTAAAATGCATTTGTATCCCAGTAATCGGAAAAGATCTTCGACACCATCTCCTCACTGGTGTATCTGTTATTCCCTAAAACCTTAATGTTCTTTATCCTGGCGCTGGCAAGTATCACAGCCACAAGAAGAATGATGATGGCAAATCCTCCGAGAAGCATACGTCTTGCTTTCTTTTCCCGTTCGTAACGGTCTTCGTCTTCGTAGACATCATCATATTCGTCATCATCATATTCATCTTCGTAAAAATAATCGTCATTATTAAACTTATCTTTTTTCATACGTTAAATTATACAAAAACGCGATGTCATTTCAATAACATCGCGTTTATTTCTTAGTTTGATATTAATGTTTTAAGCTAAAGCTATGACTCACGCATATCAGTCTCTACATTACACCCTCACTGCAATGCAGTCTGTCAGGGTAATGCATACCCAACCGGCATCTTACGTTTCCAGCCTTATCTGTCTTGATACCGAAAGTGCGATTCCCATCTCTGCCATCAGAATAAAAAGTGAAGTACCTCCATAACTTATGAAAGGAAGTGTAACACCGGTATTCGGAATCGTATTTGTGGCAACCGCGATATTGAGGATTACCTGAAGTGCAACATGGCACATGATTCCGATTGTAAGCATTGACCCGAAAAGGTCTCTTGCATTTCTTGCATCATCGTAAAGTCTGTAGATGATGAATGCATAGATCAGGATGATGGACACCGCTCCGAAAAGTCCCAGCTCCTCACAGATGATGGTAAATATCATATCATTCTGTGCCTCAGGCATAAGGAACTTCTGAACCGATTCACCGAGACCCTTTCCAAAGATTCCTCCGGAACCTATGGCATAAAGCCCCTGCAATGTCTGGAAGGTTTCATCCGCATAACTCGAAGGGTCTTTCCAGGCAAAAATTCTCGTAAGCTGGTACTCCTGAAGTATGTTTAATCTCTGCAGGAGTCTCGCCACCGGATAGGCAAATATATAAACCGCGGTTCCCGCTGCACCTACCGCAACGAAAGGAACCACTTTTTTACTTGATATCCAGATCATGAAAAAGGTTATTCCCAGGATGATCATAGCCGTTGAAAGGTTTGATATGGCAATGAAAACTCCGGGCAGGACTCCCACTGCAGCAACCTGAAATATGGTTTTCCATTCATCCATATGGTAGATCTTCTTCGTTATCAATGTAGACAGCATGATGATAACCGCTACCTTTGTAACCTCCGAAGGCTGAAATCTCATACCGCCGAGGCTAAGCCATCTTGCGGATCCATGAGAAGCAACTCCGATACCCAGGGTTGCAACCTGAAGGAAGCAGGCAGCAGCGAAGATAATGGCACTGAATTTGGCATACAGGTGATAGTCTATAAAGGATACCAGCAGCATAAATACCACGCCGCCCACCGCAAATATCGCCTGTCTCTTCAGGAAATACATTGCATCATTCATGGAATTCTGTGCACTGTAACCCGATGCGGAATACATCAGAAGCAGTCCGAAACCCGTGACAAATATGATGGTAGACATCAAACTGAAGTCAAAGAAGTGTTTAATTTTCTTTTTCTTTCCCAAATATTATTCCCCCTCTGACTAATTGAGTCTGATCTTTCTATTCAAAGATGCTATTCAGTGACACCAGTCACTCGAATCTGCATCTTGCCTTCTCTTATACTCCAATTTCTATTCCTGAGTCATCACTCATTTCAGAGTGCATTTACACATTCCTTAAAGATGCGTCCTCTCTCCTCGAAATTCTTGAACATTCCCCAGGATGCGCAGGCAGGGCTCAGAAGCACGTAGTCACCGGCCTCGGCATAAGCTGCACTGGCCCTGACTGCTTCTTCCATATCCTCTGCAAATACAACATTGGTAAAACCGTATTTTTTAGCGCAGTCTGCGATAATGTTTCTGGTCTGACCTATAAGTATAAGATACTTAACTCTTCCTTCGAAAAGTTTGCACCAGTCATCAAACGGTATCTCCTTGTCATAACCTCCTCCGATAAGGATCGTAGGTCCCGGCATGGCAAGCAGTGCCTTGATTGCAGCATCAGGATTTGTGCCCTTGGAGTCATTATAATATCTTACTCCGTTTCTTTCTCTCACAAATTCTATACGGTGCTCAACCGGCTTGAAATTCTTAACCGCCTTCAGAATCTTCTTCATGGGAACATCCATATGCATGCATACGGCAATGGCACACATGATATTCTCATAGTTATGCGCTCCCAGAAGATTTGTCTCATGGACATCCAGAAGAACCTCATCTTTTCCATCATTAACATAATGGATATTCGGTTCTTTATAATATAATCCCTGTTTCAGAATATGTGAAGTACTGAACCAGATTACCTTCGGCTTTAAAGACTTTCTCTTTCCAAACTTCTTAAGCTCAGGATCGTCATAGTTTAAAACGATATAGTCCTCCTCTGTCTGATTGAGGGCTATATCCTCCTTGACTCTTGCATAATTCTTCATGGTCTTATGCCTGTCAAGATGATCCGGGGTAATGTTTGTAATGCAGGAAACATGTGGATGGAAATCCATTATGGTCTCAAGCTGGAAGGAGCTTACCTCAAGAACAGTGGCAGAATCATCCTTTGTTTCAAGGGCCTCCGCTGTATAAGGGTTGCCAATGTTTCCGCATATATGAGTATCTTCGTACTCTTCCTGAAGTATCTCTCCGATAAGAGATACTGTAGTTGTCTTTCCGTTGGTTCCGGTTACCGCGCAAAGCTTTCCTTTGCTTGACTGATATGCCAGCTCTATCTCACCCCAGATAGGAATCTTTGCTGTATCAAGCATCTTTACAAAGGGCTTGTCCAGAGGTATTCCCGGACTTATAACCGCAAGATCCACCTGTATGAGATCTGCAGGTTTCAGCTCACCTGCTATAACCGTAACCTGTGCTTTTTTGTCAAAATTTTTCAGGAGCTGCAGCTTATCAAGCTCCGCATTTGAGTCATAGAGGATAACCTCTCCTCCCAGACTAAGGATCTGCTTTGTTGCACAGATCCCGCTCTTTCCCGTGCCCAGCACGAGCACCTTCCGACTTTTCATTTCACTCACCCCGCCTAATAATATATGCTTAATCTTATTTTTTTGTTTACAGGAATCCCTCAGGGCATCCTTCAGCCCGCAGGCAGTCAGCGTTAAACCCTGATACACTCACTCTTTACATCCCAAGTCCAGCAATAAGACAAAGCAGTATTGTAATAATTGTAAATACTGTCACGACCTTAGTCTCAGACCATCCGCCCAACTCAAAATGGTGATGTATCGGTGCCATTCGGAAGATACGCTTGCCATGAGTTGCCTTAAAATAAGTCACCTGAATAATGACTGACAGTACTTCCACGAGATAAATCAGTGCAAAAAACGGTATAAAAAGCGGGATTTCCATTTCAAATGCAGCCGCCGCCACAAAACCGCCTAAAGCGAGAGAACCGGTATCTCCCATGAATATCTTTGCCGGATGACTGTTGTATACCAAAAAGCCGAAAAGGCTGCCGCAAACCGCACCTGCGATGGGCACAAGCTCACCATCGCCATTAAACATACTTACAAAGGCAATAAACATTGCTATCACAGATGTCACAGAGCTTGCAAGTCCGTCGATGCCGTCCGTGAAATTAGCTCCGTTATCGGTTCCAAGCACTATAAAGAGAAGCGCCGGCACATAAAACCACCCAAGGTCAAGATAGAAATCCGTAAAGGGTACCCTCATGAGATTTTCATAATCCGGAGAAATATAAAGATAAATGCCGAAGATCAGCGTGAATACAAACTGACAGGCAAATTTCTGTTTCGGATTGAATCCCTCAGACTGGTGCTTAACTACCTTTAAATAATCATCTATAAATCCAACGATGGCAAAGCCCACTGTAAGGAGCAGCACAGGGATTATCTTTGGATATCGCCCTACGAAAAACACACTTACGATAATGATGGCCAGCACAAAAACCAGGCCTCCCATGGTTGGAGTACCCTGCTTTTTAAGATGTGACTCAGGTCCGTCGTCACGAACCTGCTGTCCGAACTTCAGCTTGTGAAGTTCGGGTATGGCAAAGGGCATGACAGCCGCAACTATCACAAAGCCCAGTATTACTGAAATTACCAGATCAAGATACATTTTACTCTCCACAAAATATATAATGTCAAAAATTCGAGGTCCGACCGATTTGCGCTACAGCTGCCGGCAATTCCGGCCTGTTTTAATACTCTGCACGAAAGGTTGACGCCACGCAACAGGTTCATCGGACCCGGCTCAGATTCAGTCCTCTTCTTCAGCTTCTTCCGGCTGTTCTTCCAAACCTTCACCGCTGTTGGGAACCGCATCCGGAAGTTCGAAGCCTTCATCATCACCTGAGATTACCTCATCAGTAACGGGCGGTGCCTGAGTACGAACGACAGCATTACCCTCATCGTCAGTTTCAACTGTCTCAGACTCGCCATTCTCGTTATCAGAACCTGAGGTTACCTGTTCACCCATGGCTTCATCGTTGATACCTTCAGAACCTCCGGAAAGCTTCTTGTTAATGTTATCTTCCGGATCAGTATCACTAACCGGAGGAATATTCAGGAACTGAAGAGCATCATTCATGATTTTTCTTTCAATATAAATCGCGAAGGATGCTGTTGCCTGTGCCTCTCCCACAAGATTCGGAGTATCTACTATAACATATACTACAACCTGTGGATCCTCAACCGGCGCAAAGCCAATAAAGGAAACAAGATAGTTCTTTGCGGAACGGGGGATCTTCTCGGCTGTTCCGGTCTTTCCGCCTACATGGTAACCCTGGATCTTCGCCTTGGTACCGGTTCCGCCTTCAACAGTCTGGTACAGAGCTTCCCTGAGGAAATCACTGGTGGACTTTGAGCAGGTGGTTCTGAGCAGCTCAGGCTTCACATCCTGGATCACTGTGCCGTTTCCGTTCAGGATCTGCTTAACCACATGCGGCTTATAATAATTACCGCCGTTCACGATACTGCAGTAAGCCGCAGCCATCTGAACCATGGTAACGTTGTAGTTCTGACCGAAAGAGTTTGTAGCAAGAGTCGTACGTCCGAGACTCTCTGCCGGATAAACAAGAGTTGAAGTATCAGCTTCAGCCGGAAGATCGATGCCTGTCTTCTCTCCAAAACCGAAAATATGCTGGTACTTAACGAAATTTTCAGCTCCAAGTGCAAATGCTGTGTTCATGAGGTAGACATTACAGGATCTCATAAGACCTGTCTGTGCGTCGATAACACCGTCACCGTCATGATTGTGGCAGCGGATTCTCCATGTGTGGATGCCGTCGCTGAGAGCGATGAAACCTTCACAGTCAAAGGTTGTGGAAGGGGTAATAGCTCTCTCTTCAAGGGCTGCCGCTAGGGTAATGGACTTGGCTGTTGAACCCGGCTCATATGTGTCGGAGATGACAACATTTCTCCAAACCTGGTTCCAGGCAACCTGTTTACCGAAAGAAAGGATTTCATCCTCCGAAAAGTACTTTCCGACCTCATCCACGGAAATCTTTTCGGCATCGGGATTCTGTCTCTTGTAAACTCCCACCGCTTCTTTTCTTCCAAGCTCCATAAGCTCAGAGTTTGTGTACTGTGACTCATCCAGTTCTCTCGGATTGTTAAGATCAAACTGGTTGGTGGAACCCATAGCCAGGATCTCGCCGGTCTTCGGGTCCATAACGATGGCGCCTGCCACCTTGGAACCTACATCGTCATGCTGCCACTCATTGAGATATTTCTCAAGGGACATCTGAATGTTTGTATTGATGGTGGTAACCACAGTATCACCATCTGTCGGCTCCTTAAGAACAGACTTAAGCTTTGTATCGTTGTCAAGATAACCATACTCACGGCCATTAACGCCCATGAGGGTATCATTATAGAACTGTTCCACACCGCCGGTTCCCACTGAACCGTCAGCACTGGAGAAACCGATGACATTGCAGGCAAGTGAGCCGTAGGGATACATTCGCTTGTACTCGTCCTCAAACCATATGCCGCGGATACGGGCCTTATCACCCTTTTTCACATATACCGCGTTTTGATTTTTGATATACTCTTCAAACCCCGACTTTTCATCATAGGAAAGCTCTTTCTTATACTTAACATAAGACTTGTCGGCTTTCTCTTTGATGAGTGTCCGGAGTTCACTTTCATCATAACTAAAGTAGGATACCAGAGCCTGAATAGTAGGCTCCACATATCTGTCTCCCTCACCGGAATGGATGACCTTGGGATCCAGTATAAGATTATATACTTTCTGGCTGGTGGCAAGCACAGTGCCGTTCCTGTCCATGATGTCTCCACGACGGAAAGGAATGGTTCGGGAGTCATAGGAAGCCTGTCTCTGGGACAGAACTATCTTGTTGTACTCCTCACTGTTATTTTTTACCAGCATGTATATCGCCACGATAAGGGCAATTAAAGCTAGCATTATCACACCAAGTGTGACGGCTAGCTTTCTCTGCATAAAAGGGGAAAGAATCTTTCCCCTTTTGACTTTTCTTTCATTATCAGTATTTTGGGATGTTCTCATATTGTCTTACGTACTCGCTTTCAGTCTTATCATATAAGATGGTCTGACTGTCATCAGCATAAACCATACCTAACTCCTGAGTTGCAACACGGTAGATCCTGTCAAGATCCAGTGAAGTGTCGATACTGTTCTGAAGAGCGTCGTTCTCGGACTTAAGCTTGTCAAGCTCCTGCTTCATAAGCTCTATGGAATGAATCCTCGTATTAATATTTGTCTGCAGGCGAATGTAAGAAAAGCACATTAAAAGTGTGCATGTAAGGGCTATAGCAAGAGTTGCGATAAATGGCGCATCCATCTCCACTGTCTTGTTTCTGAGTCTCTCCTGCTGAGCTCTGTACTGTTTCTCACGATCCTGTAATATCTTTTCGCGCTCAAGCGCCTTCTGTTTTTTCTGCTTTTGACGCAGCGCCTCCTGACGTCTGTCCTGTACCTTACGTACAGTATTTCCATCTACATAAGTTCTGGCTATTCTAGATGTTGTCGCTGCACCCTTACGTACTCGTGCCATAACTACTCCTCCCCTGAATTCCTAACGGTCCCTCTTACCGCATATAACAGGAACTATGTAAAAGCCATCCCTGGCTGTGCGACCAATCCATGGCCAAAGGCTGCCCTTCGGCCGGTGCCTCGTGTTTCTGTCTGATGCTAATGTCTACATGTTGTGACTCTGCTGTCCGTTTTATAAGTCTGTGTGTTTCTCGAAAATTCTGAGCTTTGCGCTCTTGGATCTGGAATTCTCCAAAAGCTCCTGTTCACTCGGAAGTATCGGCTTCCTTGTGATAACCCTGCCTTTTGATTTCCTTCCGCAGGTGCAGATCGGAAACTCCGGCGGGCAAACGCACGGCTTCTCGGCTGTGCGGAATTTGTTTTTTACTATCCTGTCCTCTAAGGAATGGAAGGTGATGATGCAAAGTCTTCCGTCTTCCTCCAGGGCATCGATCATCTTGTCGATGGAGTCCTCAAGAACATCCAGTTCCCGGTTCAGCTCGATTCGTATCGCCTGAAAGGTTCTTTTTGCGGGATGTCCCGAGGTCGCTCTAATCCTTGCGGGAATTGCTCCCGAAATGATCTCTGACAGTTCAAAGGTTGTCTCTATGCGCTTTTTCTCACGATACTGACAGATATGCTTTGCGATATTCTGTGCAAATCTATCCTCCCCATAGTTTTTGATCATGTGAAAGAGCTGAGACTCGGTGTAATCATTAACGATATCAGCTGCAGTTATGGGATTTCTGTCGTCCATCCTCATATCAAGGGGCGCATCCGCCCTGTAGCTGAAGCCTCTCTCTGCGGTGTCAAGCTGATAACTTGAAACTCCGAGGTCGAGGTAAATGCCATTGACCTTGCTGATTGAAAGATCCTGAAGCACCTTGTCGATGGCTTCATAGTTGCTTCTGACTATGGTGACCTTGTCCTTGTGGTCCTTCAGTCTTTCTGTGGCTGCCGCTATGGCATCCTTATCCTGATCTATACCGATGAGTCTTCCTTCCGATGATAACCTTTCGCATACAAGTGATGCATGTCCGCCGCCCCCCAGGGTTCCGTCTACATAGATTCCGTCCGGTTTAATGTTGAGTCCATCTACTGTTTCATGTAAAAGAACGGAATAATGTTTAAACATCAGATACCAAGACCTTCCCAGTCGGCTTCAAGAGCTTCCTCATCATCAAAATTGTACTTTTCGTTGTAAAGATCAGCGTTCCATATCTCAATGTGGTCTCCCACTCCGAGTAATGTAATGTCCTTATCGAGGTTCGCTTTGTCTCTGAGAACCGGCGGGATAAGGATTCTTCCCTGCTTATCTAACTCGCAGGTGTTGGCAGAACCGAGGAGAAATCTTTTAAGGCCTCTGGCCTTCTCGTTTGTCATAGGAAGAGCATTTAACTTGTTTTCAAGGATTTCCCACTCCTTAGCTGCATACATGGCAAGACATCCGTCCAAGCTTCTTGTAACCGTGAACTCCGTTCCGAGCTGGTCTCTGAACTTGGCGGGAATGATAAGTCTGCCCTTGGCATCTAGGTTGTGGTGATATTCTCCTGTAAATGACATATCCCTTTCCTACCACTTTCTACCACTTTCTACCACTTCTATAAATATAATGCAATTTTTTACCATCGGTGTCAAGCTAAGATACCGTAATAATGGGGGTAAAGCTTCTGAATTTTATAATAAATTTTTAGGATATTTTTATATTATTTTAGGGTTTTTTCTCCGGGATTTTTAATTATTTTAATATGGAGTTTTCGAAATTTTTACAGAATTTTGGCGGAATTGCGTGGGTTTTTGAGTGGCACGGTTGACGTGCCGGCCCTTGAACAGTGCGACCGGTTCTTTGGTGGTGGATAGTGGGGGATGTAAGAATAGTATCTTTTTTCGGGGTAAAAATCGCAAAAAAATAAGGTGGAGGGAAATCCCAGGATTTTGGGATTTTTCTCCACCGTTTTTTTGAAATGGTACGGAAAATGGAAGGGACGCGTGACGGCTCACGAAGTACTAAGGAGAAAATGCCATTTAAATGCGCTACGCGCAGGCATTTTCGCTTGATTTCGGCTTACGCCGAAACAGCCTCGTCGCCTGGGGGCATCAGCATTTCTCACGAAACGCTGATAAGGTTCGCAAGCCTAGCCACACATCCCTTCCATTTTCCTCACTTTGTATAAGGCGATAGTAGCATATTCTTAAACATTAGTTTCTCTACTAAAATCACCTTTTTTGCATACAAATGCGAAAAATACAAGAAGCAGCAAAGTGCTTTGTACACTTTACTGCTTCTAATCTCACTTTTTTAAAACTACAGGAAGTTCGGGAGTTTGCAATGCGCTTTATACGTTGAACCTGAATTCTACAACATCGCCGTCCTGCATGACGTACTCCTTACCTTCCATTCTTACAAGGCCTTTTTCGCGGGCGGCGGAGGTGGAGCCGCAATCGAGAAGGTCCTGATAGTTTATGACTTCGGCTTTGATGAAGCCTCTTTCGAAGTCGGAGTGGATCTTGCCGGCGGCCTGAGGAGCTTTGGTTCCCACTTTGATGGTCCAGGCTCTGGTTTCCTTTTCGCCGGCTGTCAGGAAGGACATGAGGCCAAGAAGGCTGTAGGAGGCACGGACGATCTTGTCGAGACCGGACTCTGTCATGCCGAGGCTTTCGAGGTACTCTGCCTTTTCGTCGTCTTCAAGCTCTGCGATTTCCTCTTCGATTCTGGCACTGATAACAAATACTCCGGAGTTGTTGGTTTTCGCATACTCGCGAACCTTCTGGACGTAGGCATTGGAAGCGCCATCGTCAGCAACGGAATCTTCGTCAACATTTGCCGCATAGATTACAGGCTTTCTGGTGAGGAGGTCGAGGGAATCTACGAAGGCGTTTTTGTCGTCGTCACCGGCGTCGTAGGAGATGGCGAGCTTGTCTGACTCGAGGTGTGCGTGAAGCTCCTCGAGGAGGGCGTACTCGGCCTTGGCATCCTTGTCGTTGTTGGCTAGCTTCTTGGTCTTTGCCATACGTCTGTCAAGGAGGTCAAGATCGGAGAAGATGAGCTCAAGGTTGATGGTTTCGATGTCTCTGATAGGATCAACGGAACCGTCTACGTGTACTATATTGCCGTCATCGAAGCAGCGGACTACGTGAACGATGGCATCTGTCTCTCTGATGTTTGAAAGGAACTGGTTGCCGAGACCTTCACCCTTTGATGCTCCCTTTACAAGTCCTGCGATATCCACGAACTGGATAACCGCCGGTGTGATCTTCTGTGAGTTGTAAAGAGCAGCCAGCTTGTCGAGGCGCTCATCCGGTACTGCTACTACGCCGACATTCGGTTCGATGGTACAGAAAGGATAGTTTGCAGACTCAGCTCCTGCCTTTGTTATTGCGTTAAAAAGTGTTGACTTACCAACGTTCGGTAATCCCACGATTCCTAATTTCATTATATTTCCTCCATGCCCGAATTTACGGGCTTTTCTTGTATTTTATTTCGGAGGTTTACGCCAATTTTACGCCAACTGGCGCAAACCCATGTCAATCCAATAAGCTCTCCCGTTCTCAAGCCTGTCTGTAAAACAAGCAGGAACTGCGGCGCATTCCTTGTCTTCTTAGCAGCTTCAACAAAACGGTCCTGCTCATCGATAGTAAGGAAGTGTATCACACCTCTCTTTTTATCCTTAGGCATCACAACACCATTAATCGGCTGCTTGGGAATAATGTCATTCATCATAGCACTTTTCAGCATTGAACCCATGCAAATATAAGTCTGATAGATTGTGCTTGTGGCATATCTACCAGACATCGCATTTATGATCTGCTGACAATGCATAGCTTTGACATCCGTAATCTTCATCTTACCTATACGAGGCTTGATATCACGTTCATACCTGTCACGATAGTTCCTTTGTGTGTTTGGCGCCAATGAGGATTTAAAAGTCCTCATCCAGTACCGATACCACTGATCAACAGTAAGAGTCTCTACTCTGCCGTCCACATCCTCATCATTATTCAGTTTTCCCAAAGCGACATATTTCTTTGCTTCTGATACTTTATCAAAGTATTTCTCATGTCGCTTACCATCTGCACCTGTATATCTGGCGGAATATTTTCCGTCTTTCCTTTGCATGACCCCAGGTCCAAGTTCTTTACCTTTCAGATCTCTACCCATACGATCAGCTCCTTTCCTTCTTCCGAAAAAGAGCCTAAGTGCAAGCAATACATTACCACAATCAGGCTCTTTTATCAATATATTGGCGTAAAGTCAAAAAGGCGAATCGCACCTCTGTAGCGCGGTTTATGTACTCTTCGAAGGGCACTCTTTTGATTAAAGTTTTCTTCCCAACATACAATACAAAATCAGTCCGATACTATTACTTTTTGCCACATTCACACACGCTCTGGCACTGGACTCAGGCATTTTAAATTCATCCATCAGCTCTTCCTTAAGTTTTTTGGAACTCACTCCCCCTTCACAACTCACAACCCAGTACGCCGGCAATTGTGATGCCAGATGCCTCAATATCTTCACAAATTTCTCATCAGTGTAATCACTCATTGCAATCCTCCTGTCCTGCATTAATATTGGCTGAAGCTTCTTTGCCTTTCATCTTGTATGTGGGACAAGATATTGGCTAATCCGAAACAAGAAAATAAAAAAGTGCAAAATAAAACCGCAGATAGTCTGCGGCATGAAAACAGGTATGGCTTTTCGGCTTTTTTACCATGCAGATTTCCTGCGATGCATTCTAGAAGCATAAAGTCTGTATATATGCGTTTCTGCAAAAAAATTGCGCTTGCAGAACATCTGCGCATTTTGCATCAAAAAAAATAACAGGATATCATAAACTTTTACAATTTTATCTATAAGTTCTTTTCTGTTGTTCCTATACTCAAGAAGCTTTGATGCAAACTCCTCGTAATAATCTACCCATTTGAATTGTTCTGTCATAATAGCACTCCTTTTTTCCACTTTCCTTACCATTTAGTATTTTTTAATTTCTAATCTGGTTTAATCACTCAATAACCTCCCAATATCCACCTTTAGTTTTACCAACTCTCTCAATAAAACCATTATTTCTCAAATAAGCAATATTATTATCAATGGCTGTAGTACTTATACCTATTATTTCTGAAAGTTCGTGTTTTGTTACATATGGATTCTGCTTGATTTCTAACAGGATTGTCTGCCTTCTGGGATTTAATATAGGTCTATCCACATCGGAATTACCAACTTTTTTACCAATCTTTTTACCAACTTCATTAAGCCTGTTAAACGGAATCGTAACCACAATTGAATTTTCTCTAAAGGTAATAGCATCCTTGCCATATGTGTCAATAATGGTAGGAACTCCTCTTCCAGACTTTTCACTAATATGCAGTTGCAAGAATATCTCCGATAATTTCTCATTAACCGGAACAGACTCACCAAGATAAAACCCTTCCATTGTCTGTGCCGGTGCCAAGGTCCCTCTGGATAATATTTCGATTCTATCAGAATAAACTGAAATCATCGGTTCATTTCCGGACACCCAATAATTATGAAGTACTGCATTAATAATAGCCTCGCGAAATGCTTTGTTATCAAACAAAGGTACTTCTTTGCGTTCAACGACTCTGTCTGTTTCATCCGCTTGTATAATATTCAAAACATCTCCATACTGGAGCAAACTATCCAACGAATAAAGAATACAATTATTGCCAAATTCTCGAACAGAAAACAAAGGCGCACTCTTCGTTTTCCCCTCAAATATTGAAACTCTGAGCGGTATATGAGAATTATCTGATAGAAGCTGGGCAAGCATATTATACTCACCGTCTTTATTTCTAAGTTTTAAGTTTTTCTCAAACGTTTCTTCTTTAAGAACTATCCCTTTTGAGCCATAATATCCAAACAGTTTGTTAAAGGTTAAGTCCTGATATTTTGCTGGAATAGTCTCTATAGTTTCTATACGCCCGTCCAAAATTTTAAAAAGCTGGATTTCACGTTTTGGATATTTCTTTATATTATTTTTTGAAGATCCAATTCTGATAAAACGAGTTTCACGGAAAGATGTGGGGATTTCCGTTGCCGGTGGAATAAGTAATGCAACTACTCTTTTACCGTTGATTTCTACCTCTTCAAAAGAAAAATTAATACTTGGAGAAAGATTTCTAGCCAAGTAATTTTGATACGGTTCTTTGTTATAGTCACAGTACTGATTAAAATTGGTTCCAACTATCTCATGAGTATCATCATTAACACCCCAAATAAAATACGCCATTTCCTGATAATGAAATGCTGCTGCATTCGACAACGCAGAAACATATTCTCCAAGCTCTTCCGGCTGAAACCAGTTCTCTTTAAATTCAAACCATTCTTGTTCATCGTCATAAGAACATAGCTCGATAATCTTATCTGTCAAACTCATAGATTTACCAACCTTTTTACCAATGTATTTACCAACCAGATTCATTATATCACATTGGTAAATAAGTTGGTAAATAAATCGGTTAGATCTAAAAAAACAAACCCTCCGCAGTTCATGTCAAATAGCAGAAGTAATTATCCATCTAATGACATACCCGGAAGGGTTTGTTTTGTATTTATCAAGGCGCTCATGAATAAGCGCGTATGCACTAAGGCTCATTTTGGGAAGTAACTATTATTATCACTTACTTATCATCATGGCCAAGTCTACCGAACTACGCCAGTACTTACGCTATCGCTACGCTAATATTTTATATTTTTTATGAAGATATGGGAATTTATGTGAAATTTATGATATTTGGGAATTCCGAAATAATAAGGCTTAAGAACTTATGGAGAGATACGTGAAATCAGGCACTGACGCCGATTCCAAGCTTCATAATTTATATCTCCTTAAAAAGTGTTGAATTTCCATATAATCCAAGCTTCTCTAATTCAAAGAAGCCCTGATACAGCGCACCTAGTGTACCATGTCAGAGCTAATTTGTACATCTTAGAGTCCTATATGACTCAAAATATGTTTGTGGTAGACGCCGTCGTCGACGAGCTGTCTTGTGGTAACAGTAATGGGGGGCTGACCCCATTACGATTCGTTTAGTATTTCGCTCATCTGTTCCCACTCGAACTCGTCTGCTGCATCAGAGAGTCGCTTTACTCTGTCTCTTTCCTTTTCCGGCAGGTTATATCTGGATAAGGATTCAAGTATGCCGGTGAGCTTGTTAAAATCGTACTCCTCTATAGCTTCCTTTATGGCGCCATAGGCTTTTTGAAGACCTGCGGGATCGATTTCTCCCATGCCTCCGGTCTTTCCTTCTTCAAAGTCATACTCATAGGACATTATCTTCTTTGCAAGAAGGAAGAGCTCCGGTACCTTTTCGTCGATGTCGGCAATGTCTCCCGCGTCCCCATCCTTCTCGAGAAGGGCACAGAGACGGCTCAGTCTCACAAAGCCAACCAGGAAGGAAGAGCTCTTGAGAGCGTGAACCTTGATGGTGAAGCCCTTGATGTCCCGGCTGTCATAAAGTGCCTGTATCTCTTCCACCGCAGCGGGGAATCTCCTGATGTACTCCTTGAGGCTCCTCACAAACATCTTGGGGCCGGCGCAGGCATTGAGAGCATGGTAAATGTCCAGCTCCTCATTCATGAAAAGGGAGGCCGGATACGGCGGGCCGGAAACATTACCCTGACCATCCGTTCTGATCTCGGCAGATCTGCCCTCTTCGTCCACAGGTTTTGCCGGAGCATCCTTAAGGTTCACAAGCTCCCTGGGAAGATACTGGATTATGGCCTCTTCAAGAAGCTGAGGCTTGATAGGCTTCGTCACATAGTCGTCGAAACCTGCCTTCAGGTACTGCTCACGGGCGCCGGTCATGGCATTGGCCGTAAGGCAGATAACCGGAACCGTAGCCCTCCAGTCCCCGAGCTTCCGAATCTCATGCAGGGTTTCGATGCCGTCCATCTCCGGCATGCGGTAGTCCAGCAGTATCAGGTCATAGCGGTTCTGCTGTATCCAGATGAGACAGTCCGCGCCGCTGACCGCCGTGTCGAGTTGAATCTCCGTTCCGTCCAGAAGCCCTTCCACCACATGAAGATTCATGGGGGCATCATCCACCACCAGAATCCTGGCCTTGGGCGCAGTGAAGCCCGGCTTGTAAACCTGATTCTGGCGTCTGTCCTTACTGATAAGAAGCGCAAAGTTACCCACCGGTGACCAGTCCACAACCTCCTGCTTCAGATTGAAGCTAAAGATTGACCCTATGCCGTAGATACTTTCCACCTCCAGATGGCTGTCCATGGCCTGAAGGAGTTTCTGGGTAATGTTTATGCCGAGGCCCGTTCCCTCCACGCCCCGGTTTCTTTTCTCCTCGATGCGGTCAAAGGCATTGAAAAGCCTGGGGATATCCTCCCGCTTGATGCCTACGCCGCTGTCGATAACATTACACCTAAGGATAACTGTGCCGGCATCATGATCCATATTGAGGAGAACCGCGCGAATCAGGATTGAGCCATAGTTTGTATACTTAATTGCATTGTTAATTATATTGAGAACGATCTGCTTCAGCCTGATGACATCGCCGCGCATGATGCAGGGAATTCTGGGATCCACCTGGACTCTCAGGTCGAGGCCCTTGTCCTGGGCACGCTTTTTCACCATGTTGAGAAGATCATTCAGAGCGGATCTGGAATCATATTCCACCGGGATAATGTTCATCTTTCCGGCTTCGATCTTTGAAAAATCAAGTATGTCGTTTACCAGGGAAAGCAGAATATTGCCGGCATCCTGGATGTTCTCGGCATACTTACGGGTCTTTGGCTCCTCGGTATCCCTGAGGATCATCTCATCCATTCCCAGGACAGCATTGATAGGGGTGCGGATCTCATGAGACATGTTGGACAGGAAATCCGACTTTGCCTTGTTGGCCTGCTCTGCAATATGGGCCATCTCGTCGTACTCGTTGGTGGTGACCTCCAGGAAATTCAGAAGTCGCTCATTAAGAGGGACTATGTCCCGTTTGCCATAGTCACTTTGGAGCTTGAAAAGATCATTCTTAACCTCCGCATTCTTTTCTCCCTCTCTCATGGCAACTGCCACCAGTGTTCCGTTCTGGATCTCTCCGTTCCCTGCAAAACCGCAGATCTCACCCATTGCATAATAATAATTAAGTCCCACACAGTTTCTGAGATAGCATTTTATTTCTTCACCACTCTTATCCTTAAGTATCATCTTATGGATATAGCACACGAAAATAAGAAGCCCCTCCGCACCGAAGGAATCAATTATCTTACTGCCGGCATCTGCTTTTCTGAGAAAGTCCTCCGGGTTTCCGTAACCAAGCCTCAGCTTGTCACCATCACGTATGCCGCCGTTGTAAAACAATTCTCCGGAGTCATTGAAATCCATAGGGATGAATATATTCTTTTCCTCATTATGGTTTGCGATAAGTGGAAATTCCCTCACGTTCTGAAGGAAATAATCATTAAGCTCCACCCCGAGGTAATGCTTGTAAATATCAACCGGAGATTGATCATCAAGACTTGTAAGGCAGATATCCGCCAGTTTATTCTTTTTGGTTTTGTCTATCTTTGCGGTAAGCTCACGACCTACCGCCTTCCATGGCAGCTGCTGGTTCATCATGATATGAAGGTTCTCACCGAAAAATGCAGCCAGGGCAATGCCTCTGTCTGTCATATGATCTGTCATGATAAAGCCTGACTGATCCTCCGGAAGCTTAGACTCCACCGGTTCTCCCGCAAGGCCTCCGAAGAAGGGCACCCCCGGGAAGGGTGCGGAAACCTTCTCCAAAAAATATCTGCTTCCTATGTCTCCGCCTATAGACATGACGCAGACACCCTTTAGGTTTTCATGTAAGTTAAGAAACTCCACCGCACGGCTTATGGCTTCCTCCCGACTTAAGCTGTTATAGTCAAGGGTACAGGTTTCCACTTCGGCTTCATCAAAATAAAAGAAGCTTATCCTTACTGTACACCTTCCATTTATGCCATCATTTACTGCCTGGGATCCCGCTATCAGTTTGATTCCCGGGTAGGCGCTTTTCAGCACTCTGCCTACCTGCTGAATCTGGATGTGCGTCGCGTTGGAGCAGCTTAAAAAGGCAAAGGTACTCCTGGCATTCTGGTAAAGGGAATACAGCTTTGCGCTTGCAAGTAATTCAAAGGTCTCACTTTCGTCATGTACGATGAAGGTCTTCTGGATCATGGTTTCTCCGTATTCGAGGGCGGCAAAAAACGCCGGACATAATGCAGCTTATCTACATTAAATGTCGGCGTTTTGGGTGATGATATAATGCTGTATGAGGATAAAAAAAGCAGCCGAGAACTTCTCTGACTAAGATCTCTGTTCGGGTTTTACTTCGCCTGCTGCAAGGGCTGCACGTTCGGCCAGGAGCACTTTGTCGGGGCCCTGCTTTTTGACTTTTGCGAAGTTGTAAATCAGGAGGCCGGCGCCCAGGATGGCGATGAAGGCGGACAATGCCTGGGATACTGCGATGTTGGTTCCCCAGAGGTAGAGGGAATCCGTGCGAAGTCCTTCGATCCAGAATCGTCCGATCCCATAGGTGAGAAGGTACTGGAATATGATCTGTCCGGTAAACTTCTTTTTGGGTGCCATCAGGAAGAAGATGATAACTGTACAAAGGTTCCACATTGACTCGTAGAAGAATGTGGGGTGAACCTGGATGAACAGTTCGTTTCCGATTTTTACTGCATGCTCCAGCACATCCTGATTCAGCATATTGGAGTTTACGATAGACTCCTTTATCCTCATAGCAAAGAGAGAATCTGTGTATCCGCCAAAGGCCTCGGTGTTGAAGAAGTTGCCCCATCTTCCCACACTCTGGCCCACCAGAAGTCCGAGAACCGCTGAATCCATCATGGAGAGGACATTGATCTTTTTTAGCTTGCAGAAAAGTGTGCAGCCGATAATGCCTACAATGATGCCGCCATAGATGGCAAGTCCACCCTGACGGATGTTCAGAATCTCATTAATATGCTGTGAATAATACTTCCACTCAAAGGCAACATAATAGGCTCTCGCACCAAGGATAGCAAAAACGATAGTGTAAAGTCCCATGTCCTGAATGTCATCCACTTTGAGGCCCCGTCGCTTGTAATCAATGCTTGCAATAAGAAATCCCAGAATCATTCCGAAGCCAATGATCATTCCATAGAAAGCTATACGGAACCCAAAGATGTGAATGTCATTTTTCAGATGCTCGATTCCCACCCCAAGGTGAGGAAAAAATATGTCAAAGTTGTCAGTATTCATTTATGTCCTTTCTATTGAAGAAATACTTTATCAGCCACCACTTCGCCGGTGTCACGAAGCTTTACAAAAATCCTTGCCACAGGGGTTGTAAGGGTTGATGCGTCCGGTTCTGTTCCCAGGGTCTGCCCGTCCAGATCATAGAAATATGCCGTCTGCCCGGGTTCTAATGTAAAGCCTTCGAATGTTTCTCCTGTTCCGGTGACGTCGGCTTCCTCTGGTTTATCGGAAACAGCTTCACCGATTTCAGTGGAATCTGTTTCTTCTGCTTCAGCACCATCCTCGCAGTTCGTTTCCCTAAAGGTACCTATGGTTATACGGTCGCCATGTTCCTTTATGAGTTTCTCGCAAACCTCATCAGGCTTATAATGCTCTGTCACCTGCAGCTCTGTTTCATATTCAGGATAGGCCGAGAGCATCAGGCAGGTCTTGAAATCCGATTGAAGCGCCAGATCTATATTGAGAGCCGGAAGATAAAACTTTGAAAAATCTTCATTCCAGTTCGCGTATTCGGAGTCCTCTCTCTTGTCCGAGAAGTCGTAACATCTCTTCAGCCATTCCCCCAGGAACAAGCTTACCTTGTATGCACCATAGGCGTTCAGATGAGCATTGGGGTCCACCAGATCAGTGTCCCAGTCAACCACGATGGAACTGAGTTTCCTGCTATTTACCTCAGCTTCGATTCCAGCCAAATCTGTATTACGCTGAATTACACCTGCACTTTCAACCTGAACGGATTCATTTCCGGTTCCAAATAAATTATCCACTGTCAGTTGCTCTTTGCCGATGCCTGTCGAATCGCCGGTGATTCCCTCCACATCGTACATCATGTCAATGACCTCAACCCCCAGCTCCTTTGCCAGCTTCATAACTCTGTTTTCAGCACGCTGGTTTTCAACCGATGCCGGATAAGGCATCCTCATGAAACAAACCTGAACCCCCGCGTCTTCACATATCTTTACAAAGCCTCTGATGTAATCGTCAGCTCCCACGGATCCTTCTGTCACATCTGAAGCCGGGACTCTGTCGATGTCCAGTGGAACGGCCACACCGTATCTTGCTTCGGAGCCGTAGTTGGTATTGAAATAATCATCACTGAAGGATTCTTTCAGGGACTGTTCGTTAACCTCATTCCATCTGCTGTGATAAACAGAAAACGGAAAAAACAGCTCCGTCATTTCCCCTGTGGATCTTCCCTTCAAAAGATCCCGAACCGCCTCAAACTTAATCCTGTTCATGGGATAGGCATCCAATGAATAATGCATAAAACTCACATCCATGTATGGCTGGTCAAATGCATACATATCGTAAATATCCAGAACCGCAAGTTTAGGCTTATGGTACTGAAGGCTCTCCCGAAGCACCCAGTAAGACATCCCAAGGGATGCCGCATGTCCCGCCAGATTATAGCTGGTTATGCCGTACTTATCCCATATCTCCATGGGCTGTATACCGCTCAGCACATGACTGGAGCCGTAAAACAGTACATCATATTCTTTTTGTTCAGAAAAAAACTTAATATATTTTTTCCGGCTCACCGTTCTTTCGGTTACCTTGTCTGCAAGGAAAATGCCTCCGAAGACCAGAACCACCACCAAAATAACGGAAAGAACCCGTTTGAAATATTTCATATTAATACCCATTCCGTCACCTTTGGCATTATAATCCCAAATACAAACAGATACCTGATAGTTCCAAGGTGTCCTCTCCCCATCTGTATAGCACAATTAGTTAGATGTACATTTAATGCATCAGATCATGTCTTAAAGTCTGTCTGATATTTCTCTCATCTATTAACACTGTTTTCCAACCGTAATTTCTTACAAATAGCCGTAATTCTTTTCGGCTCTAAAACAGGACCAGCATTCAAATCTTGTATCAGTACTGAAAATAAATAAAGCTTGACGCATTGTAGGCATTACCCCATATTCCGAAGATCAGAATAAAAAGTATGAACAGGGCAATGATAAGCTCCCGCAGAATCATTGGCCTCTGAAGAACCCACATTCCTACGGAGGCTCCGCGATATTTCACAAAATCTCCGATGAAAAGGATAACCGTGGCGAAAATCAGCAGCCGGAAATTCTTCATATCAAGTCCCAGAGAGTAAAGGTACTGGAGGCTGAACTGAGATGCTCCGAAATTGCAGCGTATCTGCTGAAGCATCATAACAGCATCCCTGAGTCCTGCTGCCCTGAAAAAGAGCCAGGCAAAATCGATGAGGCAGAAGGTGATGAGGATTCTGATAAGCTTCAGCAAAGTCATCTTGAAATCAATAAAAGCAGGGTTTTTCTTTGGATCAAGAACATCTTTATCAAAGCCGAATAAACCCAAAACTTTAATTCTTATAGGAAGAAGAAGGCTTCCGATGATCTGGTAAATTCCGTTTAAAGCTCCCCAGACAATGTAGCTCCACTGGCTTCCGTGCCAGAGACCGCTGACGATGAACACCACCATGATATTGAAGCAGCGTCTGAAAATATTGCAGCGGCTTCCTCCCAGGGGAAAATACAGATAATCCCTGAACCAGCTTGATAAGGATATATGCCAGCGGCGCCAGAAATCCTGAACCGAAACGCTGAAGTAAGGACAGTTGAAATTATCCATAAGCCGGACGCCAAGCATCTTTGCAGCGCCTGTTGCTATGGTGGAGTAACCGCAGAAATCGCAGTAAATCTCGATTCCATATATCACTGTGGCTGCCACTATGGCTGAGCCGTAAATGTTATGATACCCGGCGTAAACATTATTCACCAGGATTGCTGCACGGTCCGCAATCACCAGCTTCAGGAAAAATCCCCAAAGCATGAGAAGGAAACCTTCCGAGACACTGTCACAGTCAAAGCTCCTGGGCTTAAGGTACTGGGGCAGCAAAGCCGGCGCCCGTCCGATGGGACCCGAAAGAATGGAAGGGAAAAAGCTTACGAAAAGGGCGTAGTTGATGAAATTCTTCTCAGCCGGTATTTCTTTCCTGTAAACGTCAATAAGATACCCCGCCGACTGAAACAGAAAGAAGGAAATGCCAACGGGCATCACGATGCTGAGATGGTCCACAGACAGGTTGACGGAAAGCCTTGCAAGCAGGCCGGAGACATTATCCAACAGGAAATTCGTGTACTTGAAGAATGCAAGGAGGCCGAAAACCACAAACAAGGAAAATGCCAGGATCCGCTTTCGTTTCGAATTCACACCCTTCATACCGTGGCCGACCTCTGTCACTCCGATCTCTCCCGGATTAGCCCGGGCTGCCATGGATGTCCCACTTTCCTCTATTACGCCATGAAATCTTGTAGTCCCGTGGTCAGGCTTCCCTTGATTAATAATGGCTCCTGATCCTGAACCGGTGTACGTTTCTGTTCCTCCGCTCTCTTCGGAAACTTCCCGGGCTGCTCCTGAATCTTTCCCCAAGACAAGCCCGCATATATAGGTGAAGATGGTGAAGATCAAAAGCAAAAGACCGTACCGCGGATTCCAGCTCATGTAGAACCAGTAGCTCGAAAGAAGCAGCCAGAAATTCTGAAACCCCTTGGGCACTATATAATATATGATTAGCACGATGGGAAAAAATACCAGAAATCCCAGTGAGTTAAAAACCATGTGAATCACCCGTTACACATCTTTTACTGTTTACCGAATACCTACGGGAACTGCTTTTCTGTTACAGCATCCTTCTTATCAACTATTATATTCCGAGTATCTTCAGGAATTCCTCCTCAGTAACAATCGGAACCCCCAGCTCCTTCGCCTTCTTGTTCTTGCCGGAGGTTGAGGTTATATCGTTATTCACAAGATATGCGGTTTTTGCGGAAACTGAACCTGCTGCTCTGCCGCCTGCCTTCTCTATCAAGTCCTGAAGCTCCTTACGGTTCGAGAAATGTGTGAGTGACCCGGTGATAACCACAGACATTCCTTCAAGAGTCTTAGGGGTATCATCACTCTCATCCTGCTTTTGGATAGTCAGCTCCTGTAAAAGCCCCTGAAGCTCCGAAGTCTTCTTCTCATCTCCAAAGTACTTTACAATGTTCTCCGCAAGAACCTGTCCGATGCCCTCGATCTCGAGTAACTCCTCTACCGTAGCCTTCCGGAGTCTGTCAATGTCATTCCCGAAGAATCTGCACAGGACCTTAGCATTGGCAAGACCGATACCTGCGATGCCGAGACCGTAGATCAGTCTGTAAAGCTCGGTATTCCTTGAGTTATCAACGGCCTTTGTGAGATTCTCATAGCTCTTCTCGCCGAAGCCTTCCATGGAAACGATGTCGTCACGGTATCTGTCGAGATGGAAAACGTCGCTGTAGGTGTGAATGAATCCGTGGCCGATGAATTTTTCCAATGTCTGCTCGCTGAGGCCGTCAACATTAAGAGCATCCCGGCTCACAAACAGGGAGAAATTCTTTATCTTCTTGGCAGGGCACTCGGGGTTCCGGCAATACAGGAACTTCGCCTCATTGTCCATGCGGATCTCGGTTTCGTGACCGCAGGCCGGGCACATCTTCGGCGGCTCCAGACCACCGGTTTTTGTAAGGTTATCCGCAATCTGAGGGATGATCATGTTTGCTTTATAAACAGTCACTCTGTCGCCGATTCCCAGGTCCATGTCCTCACAATAGGAAATGTTGTGAAGGCTGGCTCTCGTAACGGTTGTGCCCTCAAGCTCCACGGGGTCAAAGATTGCCACAGGATTGATAAGTCCCGTACGGCTTGGGGACCACTCCACCTCACGAAGTGTGGTTTCCGCCTGCTCGTCGCTCCATTTGAAAGCAATGGCATTTCTTGGGAACTTGGCTGTGCGGCCGAGACTGAGGCCGTAGGCAATATCCTCGTAAATCAGAACCAGGCCGTCGGAGGGGAAGTCATTGGTCTTTATCTCCTCGGAAAACCACTGCACTGTTTCCGAAATATTATCCTTAGTAACCTTTTTATAGTCCACCACATCGAATCCGAGTTTCTTCAAAAACAGATACTGGGCTTCCCTTGAGTTTCCAAAATCCACCTCTGAGCCGTCCGCCTCCACAGCGCTTACCAGTGCAAATGCCATCAGCTCCACATGGCGGCTTTTGGTTACTCTTGCGTCAAGCTGACGTACCGATCCCGAGCAGAGATTTCGCGGGTTCTTGTATTTTGCGTCCGCTTCGGAAATGGTCTCGTTTATTTCATTAAAATGAGAATAGCTGATGATTGCTTCGCCTCTCAGAACCAGCTCTCCCTTGAAGCTTATCCTGGTGGGGACATTGTCAAATGCCTTGGCATTCTGAGTAACAACCTCACCTATCTCGCCGTTTCCTCTGGTGACAGCCTTTTCAAGCTCACCATTTCTATAGGTAAGAACTACGGTAAGTCCGTCCATCTTCCAACTGAGAAGACCAACCTTATCCTGAAGCCATGCCGCAAGATCCTCCACGGATTTTGTTTTATCGAGAGAAAGCATGGGGCTTTTGTGGGCCTCCTTTGGAAGCTCCGAAAGAACCTCGTATCCTACCCTCTGAGTCGGGGAACCGCTGAGCACAACTCCGGTCTCTTCCTCGAGAGCCTGAAGCTCGTCATAAAGACGGTCGTACTCAAAATTGGACATTATCTCATTTCCCTCAACATAGTAGACTCTTGCTGCTTCGTTCAGGGTTTTGATGAGGTCCTTCATTCTTTGGTTTGAATCAGCCATACCTTTCCTCCATCACAAATTCTCAAGATCATCCGTCACTTCACTGAGCTCGATCTCCCTGTACTGCCCGGGCTTTAAGCCGTGCAAAGTGAGATCCATGATACGGATCCTCTTAAGCTTCTTAACTTTATAGCCGTAGGCCGCGCACATTCTTCTGATCTGGCGGTTCAGCCCCTGGGTTATGACGATGTGGAACTCATGCTGTCTTACCTTCGGTGCCAATGTCATGTCCTGCCAAACCTCACAGGGCCGGGTGGTAACATTAAGCTCCTTAAGATAAACTCCATCCGCAAGCTTGTCCAGGAATTCCTTTGTAAGAGCCTTGTCGGTGGTAACCACGTACTCCTTTTCGTGATAATTCCGGGCACGGTTAATGCGGTTCACCAGATCCCCCTGATTGGTCAGAAGGATAAGTCCCTCGGACTCCTTATCAAGTCTTCCTATGGGGTAAACACGAGTGTGATAGTTGATGGCTTCTATAATATTGGTGGACTTATCCTTGTCGGAGGTTGTGCAGACAACCCCGCGAGGCTTATAGTAGGCAAGGAGCACCGGCTCAGGCTTGTCATAGTCCTTGCCGTCCCTGGAAATCTGCTCCCCGTATCTCTCCATCATCTTTGTAGATTCAGTGGCCAGAAGGAAACGCTCCTCCGGATTTTTGGCATTGGCATTTAAGGCATGGGGATTCACGCATGTTCCGTCAAGCTCGATGGAATCCGCCTCCGTAACCTGCTGTCCCATCTCCACCGGCTTTCCATTCACGGTGATACGTCCGGCCTCCACCAAACGGTCTGCCTCTCTTCTGGAGCAAACGCCAAGCTCCGATAATCGTTTATTTATTCTCATTTTATTTCCTATTTTGCTTGTTTTTTTAAACAACTCTGTTTAGACACGCAGACTACCTTCTATCGTTCTTTTGCGTGTCATACACCTTAATGTTTATCTCTAAGATCAGCGAAGAAGCAAGCGTCGCCGAAGCTGAAGAACCTGTACTTCTCCTTCACAGCGGTATTGTAAGCATTAAGCACATGCTCCCTTCCGGCAAATGCTGACACCAGCATCACAAGCGTAGACTCCGGCAAATGGAAGTTTGTGATAAGGGCATCCATGCACTTGAACTTGTAGCCCGGGTAGATGAAAATGTTTGTCCATCCGGATGTTGCGGGCATGGTTCCGTCCGGAAGTGCCGCAGACTCAACGGTTCTGCAAGAGGTAGTTCCCGTGCAGATGACTCTGTGTCCCTCGGCGTGGGCCTTGTTTATCTTGTCCGCCTCGGACTGCTCCACAACATAGAACTCGCTGTGCATATGGTGCTCCTCGATCTTCTCAGCCTTGACCGGTCTGAAGGTTCCCAGACCGACATGCAAAGTAACGTGGGCGATCTCCACACCCTTCGCCTTCACCGCCTCCAGAAGCTCTTTGGTCCAATGCAGACCTGCTGTAGGCGCAGCGGCTGAACCGTCATTTTTTGCATAAACGGTATTATATCTTTCTCTTTCCTTTAACTGGTGATGAATGTACGGAGGAATAGGCATTTCCCCAAGCTTGTCCAAAACCTCTTCCCAGATTCCGTCAAACTCAAAGCGAATGATTCTGTTTCCGTCATCTATCGTTTCAATGACTTCACCTCTCAGTAGTCCATCACCGAAGGAAACTCTGGCACCGTTTCTCATTTTCTTTCCGGGCTTTACGAGGCACTCCCAGTCTGTGGCAGACTTTCTCTGTAAAAGCAGTACCTCAACATGAGCTCCGGTCTCCTCCTTGACACCGTGAAGTCTTGCGGGGATAACCTTTGTATCATTGATGACAAGGCAGTCTCCCGGCTGAAGGTAATCGATTATATCGTAAAAGTGTTTATGTTCAATGTCTCCGGTATTCTTGTCCATCACCAGTAGCCTTGAGTCTGAACGCTTCTCAAGCGGGTCCTGAGCGATGAGCTCTTCCGGCAGGTCATAGTAAAAATCTTTTGTATCCATTTCTAAATCTCCTTTGTTATGGGAACAGTCTCACGACAAATTCAATATATTATATACTACATGGCGGCATCTTGCCACTAAAAAACCGACCACCCTATCGTTAGATTTCGGACTAACTCAAGGGTGGTCAGTTTAATGTCTAAAGCTAAATAACTTTGAAAACCCAGCTAAACTCTTGTAATCCCTTCTGTTATTGACTCTGGCTTTCTGTTTCAGAAGTATTCTCAATTACTGCGCCAGTCTCTGTACCAGCCTCATTCTCCGCTTCAGTTTCCTCGGCGGCTTCTGTTGCGGGTTCGGTGACTACTTCGTTGCCGTCGATGGCAATGAGGGAAACCTGGCTGTCGATGGCTTCCTGGCTGTCGGTGTAGATACGACCGCTCTGGAAAGCGTCATAGATTACTGCCAGACGCTCATCGCTTGTTATTGCCTGAAGGAGATTTGAGTTTGTTGTATTGATCAGCTCCTGAACTTCTTCATGACTTGTAATATATTCATTTACAAACTTTGTCTGATCCGGGCTCAGGTTCTCGATAATCTCGAACTGGTTGGAATCATTTACTTTAACATAGCAGTACATGATTCCCGGTGCCAATGTATCGACTCTTCTGAATTTCACATCATAGGTCACGAATACAAGTCGTGAATTTTCTTCAAGAGCATTTACGGCATACTGCCTTATGTTTGAGTAGGATTCAATGTAGCCTGCCTGAGTCTGAAGCTGGGATTTCAGAAGCTCACTCTGTTCAGGAGTCTGATTGGTGACTCCCGTCAATTTGTAAAGAGTATCTACGTCCGAATTCAGGCGTGCATCGAAAAACTTTTCAAAAAATGCAGTCAGATATTCATCATGATATTCACGAACTATTGTCGGATCTTCAGTCTCCTCCACTGTAGTCTCGGGAATAGCTGCTGTTTCAGTTTGTGGTTTTGTAGTATTATCTGCCTTTACCTCTGTGGACGGATCTCTGTCAAGTATCACTATGATGATCATCAAAACGATCACGATAGCCGGAATAACAAGCATTCCCTTCAGCTCATCGATGTCAAAAACATCATTGTGCATAGCCGTATGGCGACGTCCTTTTCTTGGCTCAATATTCTCATCAGCCGATTTTTCTTTAAGCACCTTATCGACATCGTTAAGGTCTCTAAGCTTCTTATCCATTTGTTAATGCTCCATCTGCTCCGTAGTAATATCCGTTTACCCAGTTGTTCTGAACTCTGGAACCGTCCTGCTGGATATAATAGAATTTGTTATCAACTACAATGATTCCAGGTCCCTGTAAAACGCCATCATTTGTATTGAAATAATACCACTTATTATTCATCATGTACCATCCGGTACACATCTTTCCATCAGCGCCAACATATCTCCATCCATTGGCCTCAAGCACCCAGGTATTAACCTCGAGATATCCTGAAGGATTAAAATGATAGTAAGCTCCGTCTATTAGTCTCCAACAGCTAACGGGATAAGTACCGTCATCATAAAGATACCACATGCCCGCCTGATCGAACTGCCACCCGGTTTTAAGATATGTAAATGCTGACACATACTTAGTGTTGGCAACAGTTGATGAAGAACTGTAAACATTATTGGTTGTTGGGTTCATGGCATTCGGATCACCGAGTTTTGTCAGACCTGTTGCCGCAAGGTTGCCTGCCATGGGACCATAAGTTGCTGTATTGTATAAGGTTCCTTCGCTGTTATAAGCAGTATTTCCACCGGTATAATTTGTTGTATAGATAACGGTGCCTGTGCCGCTGGGACTGACATTGGAAGTATATCCTGAGCCTCCACCGGGGTGAGATCCTGAATTTCCTATATCATCACTTGTAACAGTAACATGATCACTTGCAGAAGACCATGAATGCCATTTATTATTTACATCCTTCATTCTGACTTTCGCATAGTAATATCCCTTACTGCTAACACTTATTTCTACGCTTGTGTCATCACCATCTACAGTTTTTGCAGATCCTGATTTTGAATCATTACTATTCAAATTTTCAGAATTTTTCACTTTATACAGCTGAACCTGGTACTTATCAATTCCATCAAAATCAGGTGCATTCCATGAAATTGTAAGATCACTTCCGCTTTTATCGATGGTAACGCCTGTTGGGGTATCTCCCGCAAAAGCCAAAAATGAAAACATGGCACTCATAGCTGCTGCCACAATTAAAGCCCTCTTCATTAATTTCATACGCTACTCCTCTGTAAAAAAGGTATTTCGCCGTTTTATTATGACATACCGCTGTCAATACCTCCGGCTTTATCCTATACCAGTCTGCCTATCAAAACCAGCAGGATTTAACAGTTTTGATATATGAGACAAACTACAAATATACATAGTTTTACACATATAGTTTACAATATCCCACTATAAGAAAAAAGGCTAAAGTCATGTCGCTTTCTTTACTTTCCCCTTATTAATTTATTAATCTAACGTATGACGATTCTTGGGTTGACTCTAAACTCCATTTCCTCAAGATAAGTTAAATGAGTAAACAATAATTGATGTTTACGAATAATATTGTTCAAAAAAAGAGCGTAGAGAAAATCTCTACGCTCTTTTGAAAATTCATCTAGTGATACTAGGAATCGAAGAATTACTCTGTGATAGAAACAACTCTTCCAGATCCTACTGTTCTACCACCCTCACGGATAGCGAAACGAAGACCCTCTTCCATAGCTACAGGGTGGATGAGCTCTACACTCATCTCTGTGTTATCACCAGGCATGCACATCTCTGTACCCTCTGGAAGGTGGCAAACACCTGTAACGTCTGTTGTTCTGAAATAGAACTGAGGTCTGTAGTTTGTGAAGAAAGGAGTATGACGTCCACCTTCATCCTTTGTAAGTACGTATACCTGAGCAGTGAACTTGCTGTGGCACTTTACTGAACCCGGCTTGCAGAGAACCTGACCTCTCTCGATCTGATCACGGTTGATACCACGAAGGAGAAGACCTACGTTATCACCAGCCTGAGCATCATCAAGAGTCTTACGGAACATCTCGATACCGGTTACAACAGTCTTCTGAGTCTCCTCAGAAATACCTACAACCTCAACTTCATCGTTAAGGTGAAGAACACCACGCTCTACACGGCCTGTAGCAACAGTTCCACGACCTGTGATTGTGAATACGTCCTCAACAGGCATAAGGAAAGGCTTATCTGTCTCACGTGCAGGAGCAGGAATGTACTCATCAACCTGCTTCATAAGCTCAAGAATCTTGTCGCCCCACTCACTCTTAGGATCCTCAAGAGCCTTAAGAGCTGAACCCTGAACTACAGGAATCTCATCGCCTGGGAACTCATACTCGTTAAGAAGGTCTCTGACCTCCATCTCTACGAGCTCAAGAAGCTCAGGATCGTCAACCATATCGCACTTGTTAAGGAATACAACGATAGCAGGAACACCTACCTGACGAGCAAGAAGGATATGCTCTCTTGTCTGAGCCATAACACCATCAGTTGCAGCAACAACGAGGATAGCACCATCCATCTGAGCAGCACCAGTGATCATGTTCTTTACATAGTCAGCGTGGCCCGGGCAGTCAACGTGAGCATAGTGACGGTTCTCTGTCTCATACTCAACGTGTGCAGAGTTGATAGTGATTCCTCTTTCTCTCTCTTCCGGAGCCTTATCGATCTGATCGAAAGGAACAGCTGGATCAAGTCCAAGTCTGTCAGCGAGAACTGCTGTGATAGCAGCTGTAAGAGTTGTTTTACCGTGGTCTACGTGACCGATGGTACCGATGTTAACATGTGGCTTAGTTCTTTCGAAATGTGCCTTTGCCATTTTTCAATTCCTCCTGGAAAATGTAATACAACGAATATCATGTCAAGCACCATGCATGCGCTCGCATGCTCCGTGCAGTACATTAAGCCAATCGCAAAGTATCTCCTTGCAATCAGCAAACATGATTTTATCATTGTTAGTTTATTTTATCAAGTATTTTTGGGCATTCAGATGCTTATCTTAGCCCAAAAATACTGACTTTTTTTAAATATTTTTAATTATTTGCCTTTTTTCTCTTTGAGAACAGCATCCTGAACGTTCTTAGGGCACTTCTCATAGTGATCGAAGAACATTGAGTAGTTTGCACGACCCTGTGTCTTTGAACGAAGGTCTGTTGCATAACCGAACATCTCTGCAAGAGGTACAAAGCTGTTAACCTGCTTGCCTGAAGGGATGTCCTCCATGCTCTCGATACGTCCACGACGAGAGTTTACATCGCCGATAACGTTACCCATGTACTCTTCAGGAGTTACGATCTCAACCTTCATGATAGGCTCAAGAAGAACTGGATCTGCCTTCTCCATAGCTGTCTTGAATGCGATTGAACCGGCGAACTCGAATGCACGCTCGTTAGAATCGACATCATGGTATGATCCATCATAAACATTAGCATGGATACCAAGTACAGGATAGCCGGCAAGAATACCTGACTGAGCTGCGTTTCTGATACCCTTCTCGATAGCAGGAATGTACTCCTTAGGGATAGAACCACCGACAACAGTAGACTCAAACTTGAAGGTCTCTTCAGCGTTTGCATCCATCGGCTCGAACTTAACCTTACAATCACCGTACATACCTGAACCACCGGACTGGTGAACATAACGGCCCTGTACATCAACAGCCTTTGTAAATGTCTCCTTGTAGGCAACCTGAGGAGCACCAACATTAGCCTCTACGTGGAACTCACGGAGAAGACGGTCAACAATGATCTCAAGGTGAAGCTCACCCATACCTGAAATGATTGTCTGTCCTGTCTCTTCATCAGTTCTTACGCGGAATGTAGGATCCTCTTCAGCAAGCTTTGCAAGAGCATCTGTCATCTTACCCTGTGAAGCCTTGGTCTTAGGCTCGATAGCAACAGAGATAACAGGCTCAGGGAATTCCATAGACTCAAGGATGATAGGGTGCTGCTCGTCACAGATTGTGTCACCTGTTGTAGTGATCTTGAATCCTACTGCAGCTGCGATATCACCTGAGAATACTTCATCAAGTTCCTGTCTCTTGTTAGCATGCATCTGAAGAAGACGACCAACTCTCTCCTTCTTGTCCTTTGTAGAGTTCAGGCAGTAAGAACCGGTCTTAAGTGTACCTGAATATACACGGAAATATGCAAGCTTACCTACAAACGGGTCAGTCATGATCTTGAATGCAAGAGCTGCGAACGGAGCATCATCTGATGAAGGTCTTGTGTCCTCATTTCCGTCCATATCTGTACCTGTAACATCAGGAACATCTGTAGGAGCCGGGAGATAATCGATAACAGCATCAAGAAGCTTCTGTACGCCCTTGTTTCTGTAAGCTGTACCGCAGAGGCAAGGAATTGCATCACCTGCAATTGTAGCCTTACGAAGAGCCTTCTTCATCTCTTCGATAGTAAGCTCCTCACCCTCAAGGTACTTCTCCATGAGTTCCTCATCGAGCTCAGCGATCTGCTCTACCATCTTTGTGTGGTACTCTTCAGCCTGATCCTTCATATCATCGGGAACAGCTGTGATCTCGATGTCTTCGCCCTTGTCATCTCTATAGTAGTAAGCCTTCATCTCCATAAGGTCGATGAGACCTACATATGTGTCCTCACGTCCGATAGGAAGCTGAACCATAACGCAGTTCTTACCAAGACGATCAACGATAGTCTGAACAGAATGGAAGAAATCAGCACCTACGATATCCATCTTGTTGATGAATGCCAGTCTTGGTACGTGATATGTATCAGCCTGTCTCCAAACGTTCTCAGACTGTGGCTCAACGCCGGACTTAGCGTCGAACACACCTACAGCACCGTCAAGTACTCTAAGGGAACGCTCAACCTCAACTGTGAAGTCTACGTGACCCGGAGTATCGATAATGTTGATTCTGTGCTCAGGAGCACCTTCAATCTTCTTGTGCTCGAACTCCTGTGTCCAGTGACATGTGGTAGCAGCGGATGTGATAGTGATACCACGCTCCTGCTCCTGTGCCATCCAGTCCATGGTTGCTGTTCCTTCGTGTGTGTCACCGATCTTGTGGTTAACACCTGTGTAGAAGAGGATACGCTCTGTCAATGTAGTCTTACCGGCATCGATATGTGCCATGATACCAATATTTCTTGTATGCTCAAGTGAATATTCTCTGGTAGCCAAAGTGTTTTCCTCCTATCAGAATCTGTAGTGCGCGAATGCCTTGTTAGCCTCAGCCATTCTATGCATCTCTTCCTTACGCTTAACAGCTGCACCGGTATTGTTTGCAGCGTCCATGATCTCGTTAGCGAGTCTCTCAGCCTGAGTCTTCTCAGATCTCTTACGTGAAAACTCTGTAAGCCAACGAAGGCCAAGTGTCTGACGTCTCTCAGGCTTAACCTCCATAGGTACCTGATATGTGGCACCACCGATACGCTTAGCCTTAACTTCAAGAACAGGCATGATGTTGTTCATAGCCTCTTCAAATACTTCTGTAGCTTCCTTGCCGCTCTTCTCTGCGACGATGTCGAATGCACCATAAACGATCTTCTGTGCAACACCCTTCTTACCATCAAGCATGATGGAATTAACAAGCTTTGTTACAATCTTTGAATTGTAGATTGGGTCTGCGAGAACGTCTCTGTGCAGAGTATGTCCTTTACGTGGCACGTTACTTCCCTCCTTAAAAATTTGTTTTAGATCATCGGTACTCTACGCAACTGCTACTTAATTGTAGTGTTTTGCGAGTTCATGCGGACAAGGACACACCTTATATAAATAATGAGTTCCATTATCCGTCATTTTAACCATGTCTTAATTACTGAATCTTACTAAGGTAATCTAAATTACTTCTTAGCCTTAGGTCTCTTTGCGCCGTACTTTGAACGGGCCTGCATTCTGTTTGCAACGCCGGCTGTGTCCAGTGTTCCACGGATGATATGGTATCTTGTACCAGGAAGATCCTTAACACGGCCACCACGGATCATAACAACAGAGTGCTCCTGAAGGTTATGTCCCTCTCCCGGAATGTATGATGTAACTTCGAAACCGTTTGAAAGTCTTACTCTGGCGATCTTACGAAGAGCTGAGTTAGGCTTCTTAGGTGTAGCTGTCTTAACAGCTGTACATACACCACGCTTCTGAGGAGCGGAAATGTTAGTTGCCACCTTCTTTAAAGAGTTGAATCCTTTCTGAAGTGCAGGTGCGGTAGACTTCTTCTTCTGAGAAGTTCTGCCCTTTCTTACTAACTGGTTAAATGTAGGCATTTGGTTCTCCTTTCAATAGATTTATAATATGTATATTTTTTAACCTGAAATACCAAACAGGGCGTGTTTTTTCACGCACGCCTAAGTACTATACTTCAACCACATTTTATTGTCAATCAAATTTATATAATTTTCATATAACAAAAGAAACCACACTATTAACTGACTCATAATCTGTTTTTTGTGATATGAGTCATTGTGAAACCTGAGACTACATGACTCATAATCACATTTTAAAATATATAGGTCATAAAAAATCAGTCCAAATCTTGACTCATTTATCCTTTTTTAGGATATAGGTCATTAAAAACCGGGAAAAGTATTGACTCTAATTTCAATTTTGGAGATTTAGGTCATTAAGCTTCAGGTATAGTCTTGACCCATATTACGTTTTTGAGGATTTAAGTCATTGAGTATCAGGAAAGGGCTTGACTCATATTGCGTTTTTGCTGATATAGGTCATTTGAGTATCGGGGATTACTTGACCCATATTCTTTTTTTGTGAATATAGGTGAAAAGGAACCGCGGCAAGCCGCGATCCCTTTCTTCTATTATTACTGTTTGGTTACGGACTGTTTAGTGTTAAACACTTCATCAGTCAGAACTATTTACAGTACATTATTCTTCTGGTTCTCGATTCTGTGACGGGCTGCGATTCTCTCAACGCCTTCAGCATCGATGTCGAATGCCTCATCAGGTGTGAAGAGCTGCTCTGTCTCGTCCTCGATATCCTCAATATCCTGTGAAAGCTCTACATTTCTGTATCGCTTCATGCCGGTACCGGCAGGAATGAGCTTACCGATGATAACGTTCTCCTTAAGTCCCACAAGGTTGTCTCTCTTTCCGTTGATGGCAGCCTCGGTAAGAACCTTGGTTGTCTCCTGGAAGGATGCTGCTGACAGGAAGGAGTCTGTTGCAAGAGATGCCTTGGTGATACCAAGCATGATTCTTGTTCCCTCTGCCGGCTTTTTGCCTTCTGCGATAAGCCTCTCGTTCTCATCCTCGAAATCAAGACGATCAACAGTTGTACCAGGAATGAAGTGTGAATCACCTGCTTCGTTGATACGTTCCTTCTTCATCATCTGATGAACGATCATCTCGATATGTCTGTCCTGAATCTCAACACCCTGGAGACGGTATACTCTCTGAACTTCAGAGATCATGTAATCCTGTACTGCCTTGGTGCCCTTGATCTTCAGGAGATCATGAGGGTTAATGGAACCTTCTGTAAGTACATCACCGGCCTCAAGAACCTGACCGTTCTGTACCTTAAGTCTGGAACCGTATGGAATAAGGTATGTCTTTGACTGAGCATTAGCATCATCAGTAACAACAACTTCTCTCTTCTTAGCGGTTTCCTTGATCTCAACCACACCCGGGATCTCTGTAAGAATTGCAAGTCCCTTAGGTTTACGAGCTTCGAAAAGCTCCTCAACTCTGGGAAGACCCTGTGTGATATCACCACCGGCAACACCACCGGTGTGGAAGGTTCTCATGGTAAGCTGTGTACCCGGCTCACCGATTGACTGAGCAGCGATGATACCTACTGCCTCACCGATCTGAACCGGCTGACCTGTTGCAAGGTTTGAACCGTAGCACTTAGCACATACACCATTCTTTGAACGGCAGGTAAGTACGGTTCTGATCTTGATGGTCTTTCTGCCCATATTGTTAAGAGCCTTGATAACACGCGGTGCACGCTTAGGTGTAACCATGTGGTCAGCCTTAACAACAGTCTTGCCTGTCTCAGGATCTACAATATCCTCAGCGATGTAACGTCCTGTGATACGATCCTGAAGTGACTCGATCTTCTCCTGTCCGTCAGAAAGCTCTGAAATCTCAAGGAACGGGATCTTGTCCTTGTTTGCTGAACAGTCAAGCTCACGGATGATGAGATCCTGTGTAACGTCAACCATTCGACGGGTAAGGTATCCGGAATCGGCTGTACGGAGCGCAGTATCGGAAAGTCCCTTACGAGCACCGTGTGCGGAAATGAAGTACTCCAGTACGTCAAGACCTTCACGGAAGTTTGACTTGATAGGGAGCTCGATGGTACGTCCGGTTGTATCTGCCATGAGTCCACGCATACCTGCAAGCTGCTTGATCTGCTTATCGGATCCACGGGCTCCGGAGTCAGCCATCATGAAGATGTTATTGTACTTATCAAGACCACTGAGAAGGTCATGAGTAAGCTGATCATCGGTCTTCTTCCATGTATCGATAACTTCCTGATATCTCTCTTCCTCTGTTACGAGACCACGGCGATAGTTACGTGCGATCTTGTCTACAGTCTTCTGAGCTTCATCAAGGAGCTGCTGCTTTGATGCAGGCACTGTCATATCTGAAATGGAAACGGTCATGGCTGCAATTGTAGACTGCTTGTAACCCATGGACTTGATGTCGTCAAGGCTTAATGCTGTCTGTGTAGCACCGTGAACGTCCATTATCTTTTCAAGGATCTTCTTGAGGTTCTTCTTCTTAACTATCTCATCGATCTCAGGAAGGATCTCATTGCCCGGAATTGTACGGTCAACAAATCCGAGATCCTGAGGGATGATCTCATTAAATATGAGACGACCTACAGTTGTATTGATAACGCCCTCAACAGTTCTCTCGGTACCGTCCTCGTTCTTGAGGTTCTTCTTGATACGTACCTTGATCCTTGTGTGCATGGTAATGTAGCCGTTTTCCTTTGCAAGGATAGCCTCGTTAATGCTCTTGAAGAACATTCCCTCGTTAGGCTCACCGGGTCTCTCCTGTGTGATGTAGTAGATACCAAGTACCATATCCTGTGAAGGAACCGCAACAACACCACCGTCTGAAGGCTTAAGCAGGTTGTTAGGTGCAAGAAGCATGAATCTGCACTCTGCCTGAGCTTCCTGTGTAAGCGGAAGGTGGATAGCCATCTGGTCTCCATCGAAGTCAGCATTGAACGCTGCACAAACGAGCGGATGAAGTCTGATAGCCTTACCTTCTACGAGGGTTGGCTCGAATGCCTGGATACCAAGTCTGTGAAGGGTCGGAGCACGGTTAAGCATAACCGGGTGTCCCTTGATAACGCCTTCAAGGATATCCCAAACCATAGGATCGAGTCTCTCGACCATCTTCTTGGCATTCTTTATGTTGTGTGCCTTGCCTGTATTTACAAGCTCCTTCATTACGAAAGGCTTGAAAAGCTCGAGAGCCATCTCCTTAGGAACACCGCACTGGTAGATCTTAAGGTCAGGTCCTACGACGATAACAGAACGTCCTGAGTAGTCAACACGCTTACCGAGAAGGTTCTGTCTGAAACGTCCCTGCTTACCCTTTAACATATCTGAAAGTGACTTCAGAGCTCTGTTTCCGGGACCTGTTACAGGACGTCCGCGACGACCGTTATCGATAAGAGCATCAACAGCCTCCTGAAGCATACGCTTCTCGTTACGTACGATGATCTCAGGTGCGCCAAGCTCGAGGAGACGGGCGAGACGGTTGTTTCTGTTAATGATTCTTCTGTAAAGGTCATTAAGATCAGATGTTGCAAAACGTCCGCCGTCAAGCTGTACCATAGGACGAAGATCAGGCGGGATGACAGGAAGCTGTGTAAGGATCATCCACTCAGGAAGGTTTCCTGATGAGCGGAATGCCTCAACAACCTCAAGTCTCTTTACGATTCTTGCTCTCTTCTGACCGGAAGCGTCATCAAGCTCCTGTCTTAATTCTGTATACTCTCTTTCGAGGTCAATGCTCTTAAGAAGTTCAAGTACAGACTCAGCACCCATTCCTGCACGGAAGGAACCATAGCCGTACTGTTCAACCGCATCTCTGTACTCCTTCTCAGAAAGAACCTGCTTGTATTCAAGCTGTGTCTCACCCTTATCAAGTACTATATAGCTTGCGAAATAGAGAACTCTCTCAAGGACACGGGGGCTGATATCAAGTATCAGACCCATCCTTGAAGGAATACCCTTGAAATACCAGATATGAGAAACAGGTGCTGCAAGAGCTATGTGTCCCATTCTCTCACGTCTTACGGAGGACTTTGTTACCTCAACACCGCAGCGGTCACAAACAACACCCTTATAACGGATCTTCTTGTACTTTCCGCAGTGGCACTCCCAGTCTTTAACCGGTCCAAAGATACGCTCACAGAAAAGTCCATCCTTCTCAGGCTTCAGAGTTCTGTAGTTGATCGTCTCAGGCTTCTTAACTTCACCATGAGACCACTCCAGAATCTTCTCCGGAGAGGCAAGGCCGATCTTGATCGAATCAAACTGAACAGGCTCATTTATTTTATCAAGCTGTGCCATGTATTCCTCCTATTATACTTCATCGTCGTCTGAGAAATCGTCAGACTCCGAAACGATATCTTCACTATCCTCAAAGAAATCATCTTCCTCTGAAGAATCATCCCCGAAACCATCATCCATGAGATCTGCGCCTAATGCTGACACAAGCTCATCGTCACCATCCGAGAACAACTCTACACCCTGTGCGGACATATTTTCATCAGCGTCAACAAGCTCACCGTTCTTGAATTCCTGAGCTGCGAAGCCATACTGGCCGAGGTTCTCATTCTTATCATAACGGTTGTCTCCGCCTGAAAGCAGACGGTGCATATCCTGGTTAGCATCGTAGAGATCCTCTGTGATCTCGATTTCATTCTGCTGATCGTCAAGTACACGAACGTCAAGGCAGAGTGCCTCAAGTTCCTTAAGCATAACCTTAAAGGACTCAGGTACACCCGGAGCAGGGATATTCTGTCCCTTGATGATAGCCTCATAGGTCTTAACACGTCCTGCAACGTCATCGGACTTCATGGTAAGGATCTCCTGAAGTGTGTATGCAGCACCGTAAGCCTCGAGGGCCCAAACTTCCATCTCTCCGAAACGCTGTCCACCGAACTGTGCCTTACCACCAAGTGGCTGCTGTGTAACCAGTGAGTACGGACCGGTTGAACGTGCGTGGATCTTATCATCTACAAGGTGGTGGAGCTTAAGGTAATGCATGAATCCGATAGATGTCTTGCCATCGAACGGAAGTCCTGTACGTCCATCGCGGAGCTGTACCTTACCATCGGTTCCGATAGGTACACCCTTCCACTCCTCTCTGTGATCGAGATGAGCACCGAGATACTCATAAACCTCAGGATCAAGCTCTTCCTTGTGTAATTCTGTAAATTCTTCCCATGACTTGTTAGCGTAATCGTTAGCAAGGATGAGAGTCTGTCTGATATCCGGCTCTGTAGCACCATCAAAGATAGGTGTAGAAACATCTACGCCGAGAACCTTTGCAGCGAGAGAAAGGTGTAACTCAAGCACCTGTCCGATGTTCATTCGGGAAGGCACGCCGAGAGGGTTAAGCACGATATCGAGAGGGCGTCCGTTAGGAAGGTATGGAAGATCCTCAACAGGGAGAACTCTTGAACATACACCCTTGTTTCCGTGACGGCCGGCCATCTTATCACCTACACCGATCTTTCTCTTCTGTGCGATATAAATACGAACTGACTCTGAAACTCCCGGAGCGAGTTCGTCTGAATTTTCTCTTGTAAATACCTTGGCATCCACAACAACGCCGTATGCGCCGTGAGGTACCTTTAATGAAGTATCACGAACTTCTCTTGCCTTTTCACCGAAGATTGCACGAAGAAGTCTCTCTTCAGCGGTAAGCTCCGTCTCTCCCTTAGGAGTTACCTTACCAACAAGAATGTCACCGGCACGAACCTCAGCACCGATGCGGATGATTCCGCGCTCGTCAAGGTTCTTTAATGCATCGTCACCTACGCCGGGAACATCGGAAGTGATCTCCTCAGGTCCGAGCTTGGTGTCACGGGCTTCACATTCGTACTCTTCAATATGAATAGATGTATAAACATCATTCTGGATGAGCTTCTCTGAAAGGAGAACCGCATCCTCGTAGTTGTAACCTTCCCATGTCATGAATCCGATAAGAGGATTCTTACCGAGAGCGATCTCACCCTGACAGGTTGAAGGACCATCGGCGATAACATCACCTTTCTTTACATGGTCACCTGCAAATACGATAGGCTTCTGGTTGTAGCAGTTGGACTGGTTGGATCTCATGAACTTTGTAAGCTTATACTCATCAAGAGTTCCATCGGAGTCACGGCGAATGATGATCTTGTTTGAAGCAGAGATCTCAACTACACCATCAGACTTTGCAACACAGCAAACACCCGAGTCAACGGCAGCCTTGGCAGAGATACCTGTATCAACTGCGGCTCTCTCGGTAACCATAAGAGGTACGGCCTGACGCTGCATGTTTGATCCCATGAGGGCACGGTTAGCGTCATCGTTCTGGAGGAACGGAATCATGGAAGTAGCAACTGAGAATACCATCTTAGGTGATACGTCCATCATATCGATAGAGGCCTTAGGGAATGCCTGGGTAGCCTCTTTGAAACGGCCGGAAACATTGTCATGAAGGAAATGTCCGTCTGCATCAAGGGGCTCGTTTGCCTGTGCAACTACGTAGTTATCCTCTTCGTCTGCAGCAAGGTAAACAACGTCTCTGGTAACCTTAGGGTTCTGTGGATCAGACTTATCTACCATACGGTATGGAGCCTCAATGAATCCGTACTCATTGATACGTGCATAGGATGCGAGAGAGTTGATAAGACCGATGTTAGGTCCTTCAGGTGTCTCGATAGGGCACATACGTCCATAGTGAGTATAGTGTACGTCTCGAACCTCAAATCCTGCACGATCTCTTGAAAGACCGCCCGGTCCGAGGGCTGAAAGTCTACGCTTATGTGTAAGCTCTGAAAGCGGGTTGTTCTGGTCCATGAACTGTGACAGCTGTGATGAACCAAAGAACTCCTTAACAGAAGCTGTTACGGGCTTAATGTTTATGAGGCTCTGAGGTGTGATCTCCTCGATGTCCTGTGTTGCCATACGCTCGCGGACAACACGCTCCATACGGGAAAGACCGATACGGTACTGGTTCTGGAGAAGTTCTCCCACAGCACGGATACGACGGTTTCCGAGGTGATCGATATCATCCTTGGTTCCGACCTCTTCCTCAAGATGCATGCAATAGTTAATGGAAGCAAAGATATCTTCCTTTGTGATGTGCTTAGGAACAAGCTCATGCATATCCTTCATGATGGCTATACGGAGAGCTCTCTGATCGTCAGCATTCTCCTCCATAAGTCTTGCAAGCTCAGGATAGTAAACGAGCTCATCAGGCTTATCCTGGTCGATAAGTGCCTGCTTCTCTTCGAGAGTAAGGGCATCCCAAAGCTTCTTCTCAGCCTCTTCGCTTAATGATGCATGTGTGCGGTCAGCCTGCTTTTCAAAGTACTCCTTAACGTGCTCGTACTCCTTAGCCTCATCGTAATCGATCTCTGAAGCGTCGAAAGTAACGTACTTGTTAAGGTCTACCTGCATTGCAGAAAGAACCTTCACCTTACGTGTAGGACCATCGATCCAAACATAAGGAACTGCTGCGTCCTGGATCTCGATAGCCTTATCGCGGGAAATCTCCTCTCCTGCCTGTGCGATAACTTCACCTGTTGTCTCATCGATAACATCCTCAGCGAGAGTATGTCCCTTGATACGATTCTTGAAGTGAAGCTTCTTATTGAATTTATAACGTCCTACCTTTGCAAGATCATAACGGCGTGGATCAAAGAACATGCCATTAAGAAGTGAGCTTGCTGAATCAACTGAAAGCGGCTCACCGGGTCTTATCTTTCTGTAAAGTTCAAGAAGACCGCCCTCGTAGTTCTGAGCCTCAGGTGACTCCTTCTCGAAAGAAGCCATGAGTTTCGGCTCTTCACCGAAGAGGTCAATGATCTCGGCATTGGAGCTGACACCAAGGGCACGGATAAATACAGATACAGGAACCTTACGGGTTCTGTCTACACGTACAAAAAATACGTCATTGGAATCTGTTTCATACTCGATCCATGCACCACGATTAGGGATAACTGTACATGAGTAAAGCTCTTTACCGATCTTATCGTGATCCTCACCATAGTAAATGCCCGGAGAACGAACGAGCTGTGAAACGATAACTCGCTCTGCACCGTTAATAACAAATGAGCCGGTATCTGTCATAAGAGGCAGATCGCCCATAAATATCTCATGTTCGTTGATCTCTTCCTTATCCTTGTTGATAAGACGTACTTTTACCTTGAGAGGTGCTGCGTAAGTTGCATCACGCTCCTTGCACTCTTCAATGTTGTACTTCTTCTCGTTCTCGCAGAGCTTGTAGCCTACGAACTCAAGGGAAAGGTGTCCAGCAAAATCCTGGATCGGAGAGATGTCATCAAATGCCTCGCGGAGGCCGTCTGAAAGGAACCACTCGTAGGAATCCTTCTGGACTTCAATCAGGTTTGGCATCTCCAGCACTTCTTCATGCTGTGCAAATGTCATTCTGACGTTTTTGCCGTTTTTAACGACACGCATCTTGCTTTTTTCCATTGACCGTTCACCCCATTGCGGGAAACCCGCTTGATCTTTGTGATTCATAGAAAGATGTGGATGTTCTCAAAATGTGCATTCATCGTTACGAGCATTGTATTTCGATGTATCAACATTTCAATGAATCTGGTTAAATGTTTCCTAATAGTTACATGTATTTTGAAAGCCGAAAAATGGGCGCAATACGCCTAGGGCCCCAAAATAGGTATCATACATATTATCGCAGGAAGCGGACTCAAGTCAAGGGGTGCATTTAAAAAAATAATTTTCTCATAAATATACAAAATCTGTGACACTTTTGTGACATTACTCGTGATAACTTATACATGTAAGAAAGAAAAAGCAATGTACTAACCTTAGCCAGATAGATGCATAGCATTTTTCATAAACAAATCTCATAATTACTTCCTTATGAAAGCCTCCGACCCACTGCAATGGGTTGGAGGTTTTTCATTGTGTCGAGAAGGGGCATGGGCGAGAAGTGGCGCGAGGCCAGGATGCCCGGAGCATCGGGGGCGCCGGGGGAGAAATGTGCAGGGGCCGACAGGTCGGGGCGCCGGAGAAGTGATGCGTAGAGGTTGGGCTGGTCGGGGGAGCTAAAAAAAGCGGCTCACCGGAAAGTGAACCGCTTTGTATGATTTGATTTATTTCTTTGATTCATTGAGCTGCTGCTCAGCCTTTTTTCTGAGGCCCGCCATGAAGCCCTTTTTCTCAGGTGCCTTGGGAATTGCGCCGCCGCGAACTGAAAGGATCTTACGGATATAGATTCCGGCAACAGCCACCTTACACTCTTTGTGTAAAGGAATCTGATCAAATACGCTTGGATCAGCCATAAGTGTCATGATCTGAGGGCCAACCTTTGCCTTAACTACCGGAAGCTTGCTGAGCTTTAAGTACATAGGAGTCTGCTCCTCAACCTGCTTGGGAAGTCCTGCTGCTACAGCTTCCTTTATAGACATCTTCTTTTTATCTATAACCAGAATTGTAACGTTCTGAGTATTGGCTTCGATCATAGGCTGCTGTTCTGCCTGCTGCTGACTCATCTTACGTCCAAAATAGTAAAGAACTCCAAGAATAACAAGAAGAATCAGAAGTATGATGAGAAGTACCTTTCCTACGGTACCTATTGATATAGCCATTAAAAACATATATTAAATCCTCGACTTTCAAAAAAATACATGGTGGCGGATAAACTGCCGAACCTAATATTACTATTTGAGCTGTTAAAATGCAAGGAAAAAACCATCTGTTTGACCGCAATCGTTTGACCGCATTCAGCTTTTTTCTAATGCGAGTCATACTCGAAAGTTCTTTTGCATGACCTCAATTGAATATTTATCCGATATGAGTCATTCCCGTAGGCTTCTTTATATGACCTAAATCAAGTATTTTTCGATATAAGTCATCCCCGTGGGTTTCTTTATATGACCTAAATCATGTATTTTTCAATATGAGTCATCCCCGTGGGTTTCTTTATATGACCTAAATCATGTATTTTTCAATATGAGTCATCCCCGTGGGCTTCTTTATATGACCTAAATCATGTATTTTTCAATATGAGTCATCACCGTGGGTTTCTTTATATGACCTAAACCGGATTTTTATCTATCCGAGTCATGGTTTTGTCCATTTTAGCTTTATGCAAGAGTCGGTACTGTTCTAGCAATTATGATTCTTAGGACTACACCGCCTACGCCTTAGCGATCCTTATCTCTATCTCATTTTCCGAAACAGGATTGCCATATTGGGTGATGCTGTAAGAAAGGAAGATATTCATCACGAGCTCTGCGTGAATCCGGTCGATCTCAACACGCTTTGTGTCAAAGCCAAGCTCCATGTAACCCATGGGGGTTTCGTAGTTCATGACATGCTTTGTGTTTTCCTTATAGCGGAAAGCGTTGTCATGCTTCCAGTTCCTGACCACTGTCACTTCCTTTCCGGCTGTGTCCACCCGCATTTCGTTGTGGACTCCGTCCTGGAAATAGGTCAGGATCTGTGTGCCGTCTCCGACTTCTCTCAATATGCCGTCGGAAACCGTATCAAAAATATCTGTATCGCCATTTACTGTCTGGCGGGATTTCATCTCTATTCTGACCCGCATTTTTCCTCCAGAATTATTCACAATGCAAGGGGGCAGACCCCTTTACAAAAATCTTACGGCAAGAGCCGCCCCCGTGAGGAGTCTGTAAGGGGGTCAGACCCCCTTGCAGAATTCTTACGGTCTATGGGAAACAAGAAACCCCGGTCAACGACCGGGGCTATCTGAAATCTTAAACATTTAAAAGGATAAAGGATTGTGTATTTCGTACATTTATTATGTAGATAATATAGCACCGGCTGCACGAAAGTGTTTGAAGGAATCCAAAAGTAAAAGTTAAGAATTTCTTAGGGTCGTCACCCCTGGGTAGTCGGTCGGGTAAATGCAGTATCTATAAGCGCCTGCACCAGTCTCGGTTTATCGATTCCCTTTACGCCCCAAAGCATCGGATACATGGAGATGGCGGTGAAGCCGGGAAGAGTGTTAAGCTCGTTGAAAACCGGGCCGTTCTCCGTAAGGAAGAAGTCGATTCTGGCAAGTGAGAATCCGTCAACTGCATCGAAAACCACCTTTGCGGCTTTGCGGATGAGTTCCCGGTCGTCTTCATTAATATCAGGGTCAGTGTCGGTTTCGGACTGCGGATTGTTGTACTTCGCATCGTAATCATAGAAATCGGCTGCTGCCTTGATCTCTCCGACGCCGCTGGCCTTGATGTTGCCGTCAATGTCTCTGAACACGGCGCACTCAACTTCGCGGCCAATGATGGTCTCCTCGATAAGAACCTTGTAGTCAACCTCGTAGGCTTTTTTGATGCCCTCGATGAGCTGTTCGCGATTGTAAGCCTTGGTCACGCCGCAGCTGGAGCCGGCGCTGGAGGGCTTGACGAAAACGGGATATTCAAATGCCTTCTCAACGCGGCGAACGCATTCGTCCATATCTTTGATCTCGTTGCCGACAACGGAAACATACTCCGCCTGGCGAACGCCAACCTTCCTGAGAGGCTCGTTGCAAATGATCTTGGTGTAAAGCTTGTCCATGGAAACCGCGCTGGCGAGAACGCCGCAGCCAACGTAAGGAATCTTAGCCAGCTCGAAAAGTCCCTGAATGGTGCCATCCTCACCGTTTTTGCCGTGAAGAGCCGGGAAGATCACGTCGATCTTTCTGAGGGAAATGGCTCCGGACTTGTCCTTTATAAGAAGTGACTGAAGCTTTGCGTCGGGAAGAAGGCAGGCCTTGATGCCGGATTTGTACCAACTTTCGTCGATGATCTGATCGAGAGACTCAGCAAGGAGCCACTCTCCTTCTTTGGTGATACCCACCAGGAGCACGTCGTATTTTTCCTTATTTATATTTTTTACAATGTTTACTACGGATTTGCAGGAAACTTCATGTTCTGTTGATCTTCCTCCGAAAACCGCCATTAATGTCTGCTTCATATTTTCAGATGCCATCCGGACGCAGGGTTGCGACCGGAGCTTTCCTTTCTAAAGGGTAATGTTTAAAGAGATTTTACTACATTGGAGCGTTAATGCAAGACGGAGTTTCAGCCGTAGGCTTTCATCAAATCACATCTTGGCTAAATATAAAAAAAAGAGACCTATTTAAAGACTAACACTAAACAAAAAAAGTGCGCTGAGATCATGTAGGAGAAAGGCTCAGATCTCAGCGCTTGGAGAAAAAGAGGTTTTAGGTATATTCTTAGTTGTCAGAATCTTTTCAGACCATAACAACCAATAATCAATTCAGTTTACTTCTTCAGCCAGCCCAGCTCACCGCGCTTTAATTTGAAAAGCATGTCCTTCTTTCGGTCGTAGATGGAAAGAAGCACTCGCACCTGCTCGGGGGTACGATTGGAGCTTGCCAGAACCTTGCTGAGCTCGTCGTTGGTAAGGAGCTTATCCATTTCAACTATGGAAGGATCCTTGACCAGTCTCAACAGGCCGAATTCATTCTCGGCGAAACTGTCCACCGGGATATTGTTGAGTTCGAGGGTTCCATGGTTCATGTCAAGATCGTAGAACATGGAGTTTCCCGAATCAAATATGGGTGCTAATTTTACAAACTTGAGAGTCTCCGCATCTCTCAGCACTCCGAAATTGTCATAGTTCCTGTCAGTATTGGAAATGATGAAGTCCGTCAGGATCTGATAATCCAGAAATGCTTCCACATCAGATTTAGGGATTCCGCCATCTTCGCAAGCATTAACAAAAATGTCATAATCCGATGCGCCTTTGTGCATCCTCCTTCCTGCCCGGATAAGTTCACGTGCAGATACGAACTCGAGGTCCGCGGAGGTGAATGCTTCGGCACTCACACCAAGTCTCTTGCCATGACCGTAATCTATGGTGTAGAACTCATAATCCACGAAATCAAACTTCTGCTGCTTTCTGTGAATGTAGGCACCTACGACTTCGTTGAAGATCTGCTGGGTTTTGTTGCCCTCGGTACCCTTGACGAGATATCTCTTCCCTTCCACGCAAACCCAGGATTTGGGAACATTACCCTTGGTTGACCCGCTTGGAAAAAGCTCCTTCGTAATAGAAAAATCCTCATCAACGGGGAGACCGGTGAAATGGCTTGCACCAACAACATCGTCGAATTCATTGTTATAAAGGTTCACATCGTCCCATGTAAGACTGCTGCCCTGGGGTTTCAGCCAGTAGTCGTCGTTGAGGGACAGTCCCAGGTTCCTGAGAAGATATGCCTGAGGCGACAGGAATCCGAGTTTTTCCAATGTTGACGCCAGATTTCCCTGTGTAACCGGTGCGGCTCTGTGGTACCACCATGCCTTTAGGAAGCGGTCCTCCCCGACCGTTCCTATAGGCATACGGGTTTCATCCATAACACGGGTCACCGAAACGATCGAACCCGTCTCAGACTCGAGTACAAGGCCGGCTACTTCCCGGTCTTTATGCATTAGAATGTATGAACCTTCACCCTGTGCACTCAGTACTCTGGATTTCTGATTCTCGTCTGATACCATCTCTTTAAGCTCGCTTGGCTTTAAGGAACTGAGGTCAAAATCCGAGATAAGATCCTCCATGGTGCAGCCCAGTGCCCCTGCCATTTTCAGGATCGTATCTGCCTTTGCCGAACTAAGCTCTTTATGTCCCTGCTCATAATCCTGTATCGAGCGGAAAGATATCCCCGTCATATCTGCAAGCTCTTTTCGACTTATTCCCTTCAGCTCTCTAAGAGTCTTAAGATTCATCACCACCGCCTCAAAATCACTAAATCTATCTAAGTCCTATGTTACGCTATTTGACGTATAGTAACAATCAATTACGTTTTACGTATTTATTACGAATTTCGGTCATGACGGCAAAAAGGCGGGCAGCTGACGGATCGATCCGTGTGCTGCTCGCCTTCATTTTTTATTATTCAATTGTAGCCGATTCTTATTTCTTGTCGTCGCTTGAAGAACCTGAATTTGGCTTCTCTATCTGAACGATAGCAACCTTCTGCATAGGGATACGGCAGTTCTTATTGTTACCGAACTCTACGATAACTGTATCATCTGTCATGTCAATGATAACTCCGTAAAAACCTGAGCTTGTAAGAACTGTATCGCCTACAGCTACAGATGCAAGAAGTTCCTGCTGCTTTTTACGTTCCTGCTGTGAAGGTCTGACACCAATAAAATAAAACATTGCAACGATTGCAACAACATAGATTATCCAGCCCACTGCGTTCATAAAACATCCTCCGTAGTTTCAAATATATAACTCACAAGGAGAAATTCTAACATAGAGATAAGCAAATATCCAGTAAAATCTGTGACACTTTTGTGATGATTGATGAGTTATATTTAAGTCAACAAAAGAGAAATGGAAATAAGAATGACGCCAACTTCTTATTTCAAAGATACTTGTGAATACTATTAATTAAGAGGCGGGAACCCATCAATCCCGGCCTCAATTCCCTTCATTAGTAATTAACTCCCTTCCGAATAGCAGGTTGACCGGTGTCGGTCATCCTGCTATTTGATTTGCCGGAAATGTTGTTCACCTTTACATCTATAGAATCTTAAATACATCAAGGGGGGACATTCGATAGAGATGCTATTTTCCCCTCTTCATCCTTTTGATCTTCTTCAATGTATCATATGGAGGTCTGTCAGATAGATATTCTATGGCTTTCGTAATCCATTCTGTTATATACCAAAAAAGTCCATCAGCCATTTTTGTGCTGTCGCAGATGGTTGATGGACTCAAAATACCTATTTAATTTTCCTTGTAAAGACTAATTTGCGTATTCTATCACTCTTCGTCTGAACCATCTGAATACTTTCCGTCAGGACCAGGGAAGTTGATAGTTGAAGTGTCTGTAAGAGGTGCTGCTGAGCTTACTGCTGCTCCTTCAGGAACGCTTGGACCGTTTGTATCAAAGCTTGTCTGGCTCATATCAGGACCGTCGTCCTCTGTGCTTGTTGTTGCACCTGCTGCACCTACAGTTGTTTTCTTTGAAATATACTTTGTCTGAACAATCTCGCTTGAATCAACATTTGTTGTAGTATGGCGAGTCAGACTAAGCTGCTTAGTCTCTGAAGTCTGAATTGTCTGTATACCATTAAGCTTGTCAATTTCTTGCTGGCTTGCCTTTGAATCACCGTTTGCAAGCATCTGAGCTGTCTGTGCAGCTGCACTTGCTATAGCAGTAGTATCAAGATTCTCTAATTTATCACGAACTACAGCGACACCATCCTTAATCCATGAACCATCTGCTGCGGTTGTGAAACCATCAGGTGTTGTTGTGCCTGAATAAACGTAACCGTTCTCATCAAAAGCATAGCAAAGGAACTTTCCGTCTCCGTCTTCGTCGATCCACTTCCAAACACTTGCAGGCCATGATCCGTCATCATTCTCATACCAGATTCCCTTTTCAGTTGTTTTAAACTGTCCTGCAATAACTGTTCCTGCGAACATTGAAACACTGAGTGCTGCTATGGTTGCGGTTGCTACTATTTTTTTGATTAAGTTCATTTTCTTCATTTTTTCTCTCCATAAATTCGGTTTTGTTTTAGCAAATAACCTTTACGTAGACATACTATACCACCTTTTTTTCAAAAGAGTATGACATTTTCAATTGTGAAAATATTAAAATTCTTTGTATTTAATTTTATAGCAAATTTAGATTTTTGGAAATCTGAGCGTATATTACCGCGTCATTCAGCGATATTTGCAAAATCAAAATTAATATAAAATAACGAAACTCTATCCATTCTTTTAAAAAGCAGCAAAAAGCCCATCATTTTTAAGCTTTAGACAGATGGTCCGTAATCATGGTTACGAAGTCATCCATGTAGGCCTGGCCGTCGGTATCGTATTCGAAAAAGCTGATTCCGAGGATGGACCGGTCGTCAGCATTCCACAAAAGTTCCAAGCAGGCGGTGACAGCTTTTCCGTCGCGCCGGCCCCTGAACACGGATTCACGCAGCTTGAAATCGCCGATAGTGAAGCTGGTGCGGGCCCGTTCCTGATAGAAGCCCTCCAGCTCCTTTTGGCAGGCGTCAAGGATTTTGTCCTGATAGCTCTTGTAATTGCCGGCCGTCAGCTCTTCGCCGTCCCCTTCGGTGAAGCTCATGAAGGAAATCTGCGGGTAGGAGGAATTGCTGAAAACGTAGAAGTGGTCGTAGCCCAGCTCGTCTGTCTGGTAGTAATTGTAGTACCCGGGGACCAATGCCTTTATCCCGGCTTTTGCATTGTAATAAAATCCCAAGTCCCCGTCGTGGTATCTTTCCTCGCCGACTTCACCCGTCAGGTTGTTGATGGCGCCTTCGTCGTGGATGAGCTGCACGTCGCCGTAATCCGTGGTGAACTCAATCATGTCGTCGGGGTTGATGGGAAGAATCTCCTCGGGAGAAGCTGATTCCTCAGTGCCACCGTGCGACTTTCCATCACCTGTTTCGTCGGAAGCATTATCTCCTTTTTTAATGTTTCCGGCTGTGGCGATGTCGCTTCCGGTCTTTCCCGACATGTCAAGGCCGCCGTTTTCGGCCAAACTGTCCTTCAACATATCCGAACCGTCCTCTTCTCCCGGAAGTGTGCCGGTTATTACTTCAACACGGCGTTCCTGGGATGCAGCGGTTGCTGATGAGGAAGGCTTTTTGGCGGTTTTTCCTTTTTTGTTTGATTTTCCGCAGGCGGGGAGAAGGATGGCGGCCGCGATGAGTGATGCAACACAAATTATTCTCAAAACTTTTCTTTTAACAACTAACCTCACAGTACTATCTCCATTTCTCAATGTTTTCTACTTTAATCATAAGCTAATCGGAAATATCACCATATCTCACTGATTTTTCTTTTAAACATTGACCCACAATACTGTCCCCCATAGCTCACAATACTACTTCAGTTCCCTCTCGCACATGTCAAGGGCGGAAGCGATAACCTTGTCCATGTCGTAGTACTTGTACTCGCCGAGGCGGCCGCCGAAGATCACGCCGGTTTCGGCATCTGCAAGCTTCTTGTACTCCTCGTAAAGCTTGCCGTTTTTCTCGTCATTAACGGGGTAATAAGGCTCGTCGCCGGGCTTCCACTCGCTGGAGTACTCGCGGGAGATGACAGTCTTCGGGATGTCATTGCCCTCGTCATCCTTTCCGAACTCAAACCATTTGTGCTCAATGATTCTGGTCCAGGGAGTTTCACGGTCAGTGTAGTTGACGGCAGCATTACCCTGGAAGTTCGGCTTGTCAAGGAGTTCGTTCTCGAATCTTACTGAGCGGTACTCGAGGTAGCCGAGCTTGTAGCCGAAGTATGCGTCGATGGCGCCGGTGTAAACTACTTTGTCGACGAGGGCGATGAGGTCCTTTCGGGGAGCACCGGACTCGTCGAAGAAGTCAACGCCGACGTGAACTTCGATGCTTCCGCAGCCGGAATTTGATGCGTCCTTGCCATAGGCCTCGCAGGGATGAGCATTGGCAGCGACAGTAGCTGCGTTCTTGCCGAAATCCTCGCCGGACTGGACCGCGGCACCGCCAAGCATTGCGGCAACCATCTTTGTGTAGCCGCCAACGGGGATGCCCTGGTAGAGAGCATTAAAATAATTGTTGTCGAAGGTGAGGCGAACGGGGAGTCGCTTAATGATAAAGGCCGGAAGTTCGGTGCAGGGGCGGCCCCACTGCTTCTCGGTGTAGCCTTTGATGAGCTTCTCGTAAATGTCTGTGCCCACCAGGGAGATGGCCTGCTCCTCGAGGTTCTTCGACTCGGTAATGCCGGCCTCGCGGCGCTGGGACTCGATCTTCTCGGCGGCTTCCTCGGGAGTTACCACGCCCCACATCTTGTTGAAAGTGTACATGTTGAAGGGGAGGGAATAGAGCTCGCCGTGGAAATTGGCAACCGGGGAGTTGGTGAAGCGGTTGAAGGTGGCGAATTTCTGAACGTAGCCCCAGACTCTTCCGTCATTTGTGTGGAAGATGTGGGCGCCGTACTTGTGGACGTGGATTTTCTCTACGTCTTCGGTGTAGACATTACCCGCTATGTTCGGACGGCGGTCGATAACCAGAACTTTTTTGCCGGCGGCTGCGGCTTCGTGGGCGAATACTGCGCCGTAAAGGCCGGATCCGACTACGAGATAATCATATTTTGACATGTTTCTTTTCTCCTTTGTTTACGTTGTTTTACAGCCAATTAAATCTACATATTTGTATCAGAAATAAATGGCGAAAAAAAACGTTTATAGATGAGGGTAGTATAGCACAATGGGAGGGAAAATCACATATTCTGCGAAAGGAGTCATATTTGCGTGCAACTAATGAATAATTTCCGGTTTAGACCTGTATATGCCGCTGCCGTATTTCTTTAAAAGTCAACAAAAATATGGTTTTACGGCGGTTTCGTTGCTTTTTGAAATATAGAACATCTATAATAATAGCTGAATATTAATAATAGCAGCTGAACAGTTGAAACAACTCTGACTAACAGAACCACCGGATTTGTGAGGTGCAAAAATGGATATTGAAGCAGGCGCAAAAGAAAGCAATTCAAAAAAAATTGACGTTAATCCAAGAACAAATGGAACCAATTCAACAAATCTGACCAAAAACCCGCGCACTGAGGAAAAGAAATGGAAGAAGCCTCTCAAGAAGGCTCTCCTTCTGGTGAATCAGAATGCGGGGACGGGGAATGCGAAGGGGAAGGTATTCAGACTCATCAGCGGGCTTGTGAAGCTTGGGTATGAAGTCATTACTTATCCAATCATTCCGAAGATGAATATCACTTCAGAGAATATCATTGAGGCATACAAGAGTCGTGTGAAGCTGGTGGCCTGCGTCGGCGGCGACGGGACTCTGAATCATGTGGTCAATGCTCTTATGGCGGCAACCGACAAGGAAAAGTCGAGTCTGCCGGTGCTTTACATTCCCAGCGGGACCACCAATGATTATGCAAAGACTCTCGGGCTCAGCGGGGATGTTGAAAAGGTTATTCACGGGGTGGAGCACAGCCGGGTTTACCGTCTGGACATTGGCACCTTTTCGGATAAATATTTTAATTATGTGGCTGCTTTCGGGGCCTTTACAAATGTCAGCTACGCCACACCTCAGGATCAGAAAAATCTTCTCGGGTATCTGGCATATCTCGTAAACGGGCTGGCTTCGGCGCCGGTTTCTCTGCAGACCCGTTATCATCTGGAGGTGAGCCATGACGGCATAACCGAGGAGGGGGATTATGTCTTCGGAGCGGTTTCCAACGCAACATCGGTTGGCGGCTTCAAGACTCCTGCCCTTGCCAATGCTTCCCTCAGCGACGGTCTCTTCGAGGTCATCCTCATTAAGGCGCCGGATGCGCTTCAGGAAATCGGTGAGATTCTTATGGCGGCCGGGGACGGCAGTTTTGACAATCCTCATATAAAGATTTTCCGCACAAGTGAAGTGACATTCAGATCGGATAATGATATCGACTGGACTATTGACGGGGAATATGGCGGAGCAAAGAAGGAAGTTACAGTTTCGGTCATTCCGCAGGCGATAAGGATATATGCGGAGGATTGAAACCTAAAACAACGAAGTACTCAAACAACGAGGCTTCGTTGTTTTTTATTGCAGGATCGTCCCATGAAGCCGCATACAAACCTAAAAAAAGTCTAAAACGCCCTACAAAAACCTTAAGACTTTGAAAACTAAATTTCATCTTATTTCAAGGGCGAAAATGTTATATTTGGTCTGAAAAAAAGCGAAATAATATATAGAAAGCAGAAGCAGTGAGACGACTCACAGGCAAAGATTTTTTGTCACTGTAATCAGCCGATTCAAAGAAGTATGATACCTGTTTCAGAGTCTATATAACATAAAGTTAAAAAGTAAGCTTGCTGTATGCACAAAGAAGAAAGATTTAGCGCAAGCTTAAATGTAACGATTTCGTATTGAGTCGTAAGTGGTTTGTAACGGGGTCTGACCCCCAAGTGAGGGAGAAAAAATGAGAAAGCAATGTTTATTGAGATTAATAAAGACCGGACTGGCGTGCATCACATTGAGCGCTGCCTGTGCATTTACAGGGCTTGCGGGGTACTGGATGGCGAATGAAACCGGGTACTGGTATGTTCACGACGATGGCACATATCCCGCAAATGCATGGGAATGGATAGATAATGACGGCGACGGGATCTATATGTGCTACGCCTTCGACGAGAGGGGCTACCTCTACACGAATACTGTGACGCCGGACGGCTATGTAGTGGGGCCGGACGGTTCCTGGTACGAAGGTATCGTCCCCATGACGAGAGCATTTATCCATGGGGCTTCCATCGCTCCGACGCCTATGGGGGCAAATGTCAACACCGGTAATGATTCCTACGTTTATTCAGCTGATGGAATGCAGCTTGTCACACAAAGGTATACGACTCCTAAAAAGAAGAACGCAGGCAGCTCGGATGACTCGGATTCAACAACGACAAAATCCTCAAATAGCTCGAGTTCTAAAAAGAGCAGTTCAAGCAAGAGTTCGAGTTCAAGCTCAAGCAGTTCAAAGTCAACTAAAGTCAGCGGTGTTGCATCATCGGAAATTGTTACAACGATATACAGAACAGGTAAATCCAGCAGCTCATCTGACTCGGATTCAGAGGATGGCACAACGGACACAAGCAGTACAAAATCAAGTTCCTATTCAGAACCTGATGTTGATAACACAAGTGATGATTCCTTTGGGCCGGGTGGAAACATTCCAAAGAGCTATTCATCTCAGACAGTCTCTCCTACCGCAGATCTCAGGGAGTATGCCCCGACAAGCAACGTTGTAGAGCGTGACGGGTATGAGGACGACGACCAAAGTGATGACGAGGAAGATGAGTGATAATTAAAAAGCGCCCGACTTTTGATATGTGTCCAGGATTCCGGGGACATATCAAAAGTTGGGCGCTTGGTGTATTAATCTATGATAATTAGTCGAACAGGAGGACTCCGGCGACGTGCTTCTTGAGGCCTTTCAGCTTTTCGAGCTGGGTGCGGAGATCCTTTTTGGAGGTGGTACGGTCAACGGCGATCAGGGTGTACTTTGCATCGCGGATGGCGTTGATGGCGGAAGCATCGGTGATGATGTCGCCGGCCAGCTTAACGGTGTCGTCGCCGTTTATATCGTTGATGGACTTCACGATGCGGCTCAGGGCTTCGGAGTCGATTCTTCCGATAAGGGAGATTTCCTTGATGTCCTCATCCTTGAAGGCTGCGGCGAAGGTCTTGACATTGGCGGCAGCTACTTCATAGAACTTCTCTTTATCCGGCAATGCATCTCCGTAGGACAGCTTGTAAAGAAGCTTGTCAAATGCTCCTGACTTGGCACCGGACTTGTAGTCTCCGAAGATACGAAGTCCGAACAGATAAGAAATCTCGCCGGCATTTACGATCTTGTCTTCGATTATTGCCTTAAATACGATAAAGCCTGCTGCTACGAAAAATCCCAGGATCAGACCGATGATTCCGAACTTGACACCGGATTTAACAGCCTGGGATTTTGTGATACCACTGCCGCTGCTGCTTCCTGCGCTTACCTTTGTATCCGCAAGTTTTGTGTATTTATCGTAGAAGGTTGAAATCTGGTTTGTGAGATTGATCTGGCTGTCGGAAAACTGTTTCTGAACATCAGCTACATAGTTATCATTTCCGGAACCGGACTCAGAGCCATCTGAAGAAGCAGTGTTTTCTACTTCGGAATACTCCATAAGGTCGAGCTTATGCTCATGTATCTTGGTGTCGACCTCTTTCTTGTAGGCATCAATGGCCTCGCTTATAGCATTAAGAATCTCTGTAGTTCTCCCGGAGGTATCTCCCACAACCTTGACGGTGAGCACGCGGCCGGTGACATTAACCCTTATAAGCTCTGAAAGATACTTTACAGGAATCTTTTCGGTGAGCTTTGACTGCACATAGGATAGACATTCGCTGCTTGTAAGATAAGACAGGTAAGCCTGCGCGATATCCTCTGAATAGTCCACGTCCTGATAGGTCATGTCAGGCATGATCTTGTAATCTGTACTTATATAGTAGGTGCTTGAGCCTGAAAAGTAATTGTTGGGATTCATGTTCATGATTATGGATTCCTGCTCATAAACCTGATTCTTCTCAAAGGTCTCGCTCAGGCGGTCAAACTGTGCCTTATATGAGGCTAATGTTGCGTCATACTGAGTCACCTTTTCCTCGGCGGTTTCCTCTGCCTCGACAGCAACTTCCGTTCCCACCTTACTGAGTTCTCTTGCTCCCTTGTAACCTCCAAGGGCCAGCGCAAGTACCACTCCCGCGAGAAGGATGGCCTTCCATTTTCTCAAACATAAAAAACATAACTGAAGAAGATCGATCTCAACTTCGTCTCTCATTTCCATTTCCATATGTTAATACTCCTTTTATTTCTCTAACCTAATAAGATTAACACAGTTGAGGCTCATAAATCTACAGATAATTCTTTACTTTTCTGTAAAGGGAAGAAACCTCTGGTGACAGTTCAGCCGGCAATGGTTCGCGAAGACCGTGGTCGGCTCTTTCCCCCACCATCCGGAGTTATTGGAACCACAGATTGACCTTGAAACTCAGAATTCAGAATATAAGTCAATGTGACCTGCCATTCGGGATGACCCAAATCCTGATTACATGAAATTGAGTCATTGTGACCTGCCATTCAGGATGACCTAAATCCTGATTACATGAAATTGAGTCATTGTGACCTGCCATTCCGGATGACCCAAATCCTGATTACATGAAATTGAGTCATTGTGACCTGCCATTCAGGATGACCCAAATTCTGATTACATGAAATTGAGTCAATGTGACCTGCCATTCAGGATGACTCAAATGCAGGTAACCGGAACATGGGTCAATGTAACGCCTTGTTCACTGCGGAAATAAGGCATCCCGGCTGAACTGTTACTTGTTTTCAAGGGCTGTGACCTGATCCTCGGAGACGCCTTCGGAGCTTTCGGGAATGAAGACAATCTTCAGGGTATAGAAGATGATACGGAGGTCAAAAAGGACAGACCTCTGGGAGATGTAGAGCAGGTCCAATTTCAGTTTGTCCAGGGGGGTGGTGTTGTATTTGCCGTAGACCTGAGCGTAGCCGGTGAGGCCGGCTTTGACTTTGAGTCTGAGGCCGAATTCGGGTATTTCCTTTTCGTACTGTTCAGCTATCTCAGGGCGCTCGGGGCGCGGACCGACGACGGACATATCGTTTTTCAGGATATTGAAAAGCTGTGGGAGTTCGTCGATTCTCAGCTTTCTGATGACATTTCCCACGGGAGTGATTCTGTCATCGTTTTTGCTTGCGAGACGGGCGACGCCATTTTCGGAATCCACCTTCATACTTCTGAACTTGTAAATATCAAAAACTCTGCCATCCTTGGTGAGACGCTTCTGGCTATAGAGCACCGGACCTCCGTCATAGGCTTTGATGAGAACGCTTGTGATGATGAGGACCGGGGACAGAATCAGGATGCCGAGGAGGGCAATGATTACGTCGGCGGTTCGCTTAACTCCCGCGTAGTACCAGGCCTCCGGCATTTTCTTGTTTCTGAGGTAAGGGGTGTCGAAAGTGTGGGACACCTCGTGACTCAGCTTCAGAAGGTCTGACATGTCCATGGACGTATGCATGTCTTTGTGATGAGCGTCGCAGAAAATCATCACTCTCTTCTCTACTTCCTCGGAAACATCACAGAGATAAATGTCTTTGCATTTGCTGAGGGTTTTAAATATGATCTCCGGATCCGTCGTATCCTCATAGGTTCCCAGGATTTCGTAACGATATTTCTTCTCCTTCATCTTTTTCAGGAGTCTGAGATAGTCCTGTGAACCGTATACGATCATTATTTTTCGGGGCTCGTCGAATCTTGCGTAGAGGCGGTTACAGACAAAGGTCACGAGGACAATGCCTGTAAACTGAAGGACGAATCCGAGAAGGAAGAACCGGAGGCTAATGCGGCTGAAGTTGTGGAACCAGAAGAAGGTTGCTACGAAGAGGCAGAAGTCACCGATGCTGAAGGAAAGCATTTGCGAGAATGCCAGCTCCTGGAGTCGGTAAAGGCCGATCTTGTGGGCGTCGTACATCTTTGCGAAAAAGAAATATACAACGGCAAACATTATACCGACCAAAGTGAGGGTTCTGTAGCCAAAGAAGCCTTCGCCCCAGCCGGGGGCAACATTCCAATACCATATCAGCGCTGCTGTAATGAATGCTATAACCAGACTCATGAAGGTATAGACCTCTTTTATTTTGTTTTTGAATCTTTCTTTTCTTGTCATACTACCCTTCGTCCAGTCCTTGGTTTTGTTAGCACCATCTGTAACTTATTCCGGTTTCAGAAACGGTATATCATATTTGGAAACCATATACAGCGGCTTATATCTTTTATCACGTTAGTATACAGCCTCTTTTTGACTTATGCAAATCTATGGGCAGAAAAAAGGCAGGTGCCGCCGCACCTGCCTCAGAAACTCTTCTTACTGTGGTGAGAACTGATCCTTACCTACACCACATAAAGGACAAACATAGTCCTCAGGAACGTCTTCCCACTTTGTTCCTGCTGCTACTCCGTTATCAGGGTCTCCATTCTCTTCATCATAGATAAAACCGCAAACATTACAAACGTACATCATATCTTAACCTCCCGGATTCATCAAACAGTTGCCTTCCACAAACCGTGGAGATTGCAATACTCATAAGCTGCCACAACTTTTTCTGTAACCTTGAACTTTGCTTCAGGCTTCATACCCGGTTTGAGATAGTGAATCTGGAATCCTGCCTCAGTCTCCAGCAGTATCCATCCGATGAAGTGCGCCTCGAGCATAGGGTGCTCAACAGAACCTACACACACAGAAACCGTATCTCCATCCACCTTAACAACCGGAACGTGCTTTTCCTGAGCCGCATCAGTTGTATTGGTCACAAGCTCTTCACCAACGGATAAGCTCTTGTCGGAAATCACGATCTGGTCATCAATCTTATAAAATTTCATGTCCTAGTTCCTCCTTTTACCATAGTCCGGATCACGAATATCACTAATATCAGAATATGATAAAGCACCTAAAAAGGCAATGAGATTTTGCTGTATTTATTCCGCAGCGCCGCGCATCATAAATGATATAACCTTCTTCATATCTTCAGGATCCGAAACCAGAAGCTCAAGCTCTTTGATAGTTGCTGTATTTAACAGATTGGCTGTCAGGATCATCTGAGAGAGCTTTGATTTAAGGTTGATACGATCACCCTCCTCTGAGACAAGCTCAATCTTGCCCTTACAGCTGTCAAGAACTTTAAAAAGACCTTCTACATTGCTTACATTCTCAAGTTTCATTACATTACCTCCTGCAAATCGTCATACCTTGATCTACCGGTGGTTCTTCATCGAACCGGAGCCGGTAGTCTGTAAATATCTTTAATAGTTTTCTGCCTTCAACTGGAAATAATCCTTCGGGTGATTGCATACAGGGCAAACTTCCGGAGCTTCCTTTCCGATCACTATATGTCCGCAGTTGCTGCACTGCCATACACAGTCGCCGTCACGGGAGAATACAAGCTTGTCTTCAACGTTCTTGAGGAGCTTTCTGTATCTCTCTTCATGTTCCTTTTCAATGGCGGCAACACCCTCGAAGAGCTCGGCTATTTCGTCGAAGCCTTCTTCTCTTGCCTTCTTTGCAAATGAAGGATACATCTCTTTCCACTCGTATCCCTCACCGTCTGCTGCTTCCTTGAGGCAGTCAACAGTACTTCCGATGCCGGTCAATATCTTGTACCAGATTTCGGCATGCTCCTTCTCGTTGGCTGCTGTCTCGGCGAAAATATTGGAAATCTGTACATAACCCTCCTTCTTTGCCTTGGAAGCGAAGAAGGTGTACTTGTTTCTGGCCTCTGACTCTCCGGCGAAAGCGGCCTGGAGGTTCTTTTCGGTTTCTGTGCCCTTCAGGTCTTGGGCTCTGCATCTCCATTTGTTATCTGACATGGTGCAATCTCCTTTCTGTATGTACACGGGACAAAATGTTTGTATAGGTACAGTATAACATTGATCATTAATTCTAATATAGTAATTTATCGTAACTCACCTTATACTTATGGATGCGGTCCGGACGTGCGGCTTTTCCGCATCTGGCTCTTTACGAGACTAATCATTCGTGTATCACTGCGCATAGATAAATGGCTGCGCGTCTGTAAATGTTATGCTGCTCATCATCTTATTATCTTTTCAAAATCCGCTTTAGGATGCTTGCATATCGGACAAATGAAATCATCCGGCAGCTCTTCCCCTTCCCATTCGTATCCGCAGATGGTACATCTCCATACAGTCTTCCCTGTTGCTGTTTTTCCAACAGGCTGGGGCTTTGGTTTGATGTTCTTCTGATAATACTCATAGGTGCAGGAAGCAGCATCCGACAGCACCTCCATCATGACCGGTTCACATATAAACAAGGTATGGGAGCCCAGATCCACGGATTCTTTCACTTCCAATGAGAAGTAAGCATTGGTTCCCTTTGTTATATAAGGAATATCATTTTCCGCAATCCTGTAATCCTTAGCATTGAAGCTCTCGTCAAACTTATCAACGTCTCTTCCGGATTGAAAACCGAAGTGTTTGAAAAGTTCGAACTCCGCTTCTGTACTTATGACAGAAACATTGCAGCGACCTGTTTCTTTCAGCATGTCATGGGTGTAATTTGCCTTGTTTACCGCAATCGAAATCCGGTTAGGCGAAGATGCCACCTGAATCGCAGTATTGATGATACAGCCATTGGTCTTTTCGCTGTTTTTCACCGTACATACGAACAGCCCGTAGGAAAGCCTGTACATCGCTTTGGTGTTCATTTCCACTTTTTTACCAGCCTCATTGCCATCAGTTACAATGTTGTTTTCAGACATAGTCACATCTCCTTTCCGAAAACTCACGTTCCTCAAAAACTCATGATCAAAAGTTCCGGCTCCAACATTTGATTTATCATCAGAAGAAGCCGATGCATAAGCATCATCCTTCACTGTACTTTCCTTCTGAAGTTCAGCCCTTCTCCTTCTGTATTCAAGTATGGGCAGATCCGACGCCAAAAGACATTCTCCTATGAACATTCCGGTTTTCTTCGGAAGCTCAGTCTCTACGATCCGTTTATCCTGCCGTTCAATGATTCTGTTGGCAATACTTCCTAATATGGCTATCACCCTGTCTATAGCCTTAATTCCCGTAAATCTGTTGTAGAATCTCAATGCGATAATTGCATGTTCATCGTCAACCGGTATAAAAAACGCAAGTATCATCAGCTTATCGGTGACATGATTAAGCCACATATTGGGAAACTTAAATGTCAGATTTGTACTTTTTAGCACGCTCTCTTCAGAAGATTTAGGAGTCTGTCCCACATCAACTTCATTGTCGGCACTGGTCTCAAGTGTGTTTCTGTCAATCCATACCACCTTCGGTCCGTTACACAGTGTTTTATTTCCACGTCCAATGGTATCACGATGAACAAATGCAAGATGCGAAACATCAAGCTGATTCTCTATGACCCTCGAGTAGTCAACAGACCAAAAGTCCTCCATATGATCATAGCTGTAGGATGAATCCTTAATCACATCAAATACATCCGGATCTTTATCAGGTTCTCCCTCACCATACCATACAAAGATGATACCACCTATCTCCCTTGTATGATAATGTCTCATATGAAATCTTGAATGGTCATAAACCGAAGCTCTTCCTTCAGCCGGAACATACACACATTTACCATTGATATCATATTCTATGCCGTGAAACGGACACTTGATATGTTCATTACTGATCCAGCCTTTTTCAAGAGAGGCTTTCCTGTGCGCGCACCTACTGTTAAGACAGCCTATCTCTCCACTCTCTGTCCTGAAAAAAACTATATCCTCACCGAATCTCCTGACGCCTATAATCTTTCCCTTCCTGAGTTGATGTGATGAAAGAACTGCATACCATTGATTTTTAATCATATGTAATCCTCCATTTTGTAAAGATCTTATTTGCCGCCGCTTCTGAAGATGCTACACGCAGCGTATTGTTACCCAAATATGATTTGTCTGCACGGAACAGTTTCTCAGACGCATCACGGAAGCAGAAACTCTGCCTTCAATCTGAGGCAGAGTCTTCGATTTGTTTATGACAATGTCTCCGGTATCCCTGAAGCATCTTCACCATAACTTTCCTCGTAGGATACTTGTCTATCCACTCCAATGCCAACCGTCTTACCCGTTCCTCCCCACCCGGGTACTGTGACATACGCATCAGATATCTATTCAGTTCATCATACCGCGAACGATTGCATGCAGATTCTGCCAATCCGGAAACAAATTCAGCATAAAAATCCAAAATCTGCTCCGAATAATCACCTTCCAAAGTAAAGCCATATTTATTCACCAACCCCAGCTTATCCTTCTGTTGCCAAATCGTATCAAACAGCTTGGCATACATCTTCTCCTCAGCAAGAAGTTCACATCTCTTGTCAACATTATTACGTGATTCTATTATCTTTAATCTTTCTTCCAGCCACTCCTCATCGTTACACATAGCCCGATATGCCCTGTAGTCCTCCAAAGGTGCTCCCTGATTAATCAAAAGATCCGCTTTCCTTTCTAACTTCTCGGCCACTTTATCTTTATTTCGAACATATAGTTCAATGAGACGTTTTGAATATGAATGCATAGTATAAGCAGAATCCTTTTCAAATTCCTTTCCAAGTGTAAGGATTTTGATTTCTTCATCCGTATTGTTCTGCTCCGTGGCCTTTTTTATAAAATAGTCTCGTACCGATCTGAAACTCATGTACCTTCGCATGTACTTATCAATTTCTTCCTCAGTTATTCCTATTCGCCTTGCAAATATATTACGAAGTTTAATCGCATCAATACTGTAACCATAATAAGAAGTAAAAATCCCCGGACACTGTATCTGTCCCCTGCTGCTCTCAATCTTTTCTTCAAGTCCTTTTATTATTTCCTTGAGCTCTGCTTCTGATGCCAATTCATACTTCAGAAAATCCTGCAGCATGTCTTCCATATAGTCGATAACCGTGCCATCGTCTGAATGTTCCTCAAACCACTCCTTAATACATTCGCGGTCCTTAGGATCACAGCTGGTTATTATGCTCTGCCACAACTCATAACACGTGCTGGAAATCGATGCAATCTCTCCATCGTCATCTATATCACAATTTCCAAGCTTAGTGTATGCATAAATGGAGGCATTAAAAGCATCCATGTAACTCTCATCATCGATAAGTGCACCAATCCTGTTTCTAATGAGACTATCAAGATCAGATGCAAATGACATAGCATTATAATAATCTATATATCCCGTCCTATCGCCATAGGCGTAAAAGACTCCATCAATTTCCTTTTCTATCTGTTTAACGTCTGAAGAACTCCCTGACTCCGCAAGGAATAGTACTGCTGCCATATGTTTACACCATTCGCCCTTCGCGGCATATGGACATGAACAGTATCCGTCGGTAATCTCAGAACCTGAATACCTGATTTTTACTTTATAATGTTCACCGCCTTTGACAACTGCGGAAATACTGTCATCCGTCTTTACCAGGTCTGTGACATTACCTTCTTTGGCGTAATCCCAGCCCCTTTCAAGAATATGAGAACGGAACAATTCTCTCCATTTGAGCATAATACATACATCCTTGATTTTTCTTAACCTAACACTCATACTTTCGCATGGGGGTCTTACTCCCACTTTGTTACTTTCCATGCATTAATCAACCTGTCAATGCTCCACGAAGCATTGGCCGGGCTTGTTGAGGGCAGGCAAAAAGCTTTGATTCCAAGAGTCTTTTCTATATATTTCTTATAATACTTTTCTGCAGTCTTACCATTCACAAACACTCTTTCAATATGTGCTGCATCAAGTATGATACTAAGATCATTTGGCATAACATTCTTTATACTTGAATCCGATGAGCCTACAATCTCACAGGAATGAATAACATCCCACAGAGCAACATGATTCCTCAAAAGAAAATCACGTTTTTCAGAAACTGTATCAGGTACTCTTTCATGAAAAACAGCGGCCATGACCTTCCAAAATCTGTTTTGTGGATGCCCGTAAAAAAACTGTGCCTCTCGTGATTTAACTGAGGGAAAGCTGCCGAGAATAAGCACTTTCGAGTTTTCATCGTACAAAGGAGGTATCGGATGTATATTCATTTGCTATCCTCATCTATAACTATGATTTTTCCGGGATTACTTTGAATATTTTCTTCCCACCGATCACCTTCAATAGCCAAAAGCTCTCTATCGCACGAAATACTTACACCGCTTTCCTTCCCGTACCTGTTATATTCTCGTATAGTTTCTCTACTCATCCCTAAAATCAAATTCTATCGGCATCATCTGCTCATTTTTTACAACTGTCGCAACAACCTCATGAAATTCCTCTTTGAAACATCCGAAAGAACTAACTGTTGCGGTCCATAATAAATCGTTGTGTAATAAGCTATCCACAAAAATTCACGTCTTCTTCTGCGTTTCGAATTTCTTCGGCCAAATTAATCAACAGATTTCTTAATAATTCGGTTCGTATAATCGGACCACAATAAAAATGTTCATTTTGAAAAGCAACCACAAAATCATAATAAGCTATAATCACATTTCCACTACATTCATTTTTTACGACATCAAAAAACCCATTGGTATACAACTCTTCTAGCAAAACAGAAGCGTTACGATGAACTTGAAGAATTTTTTGAGGGCCGCATGGTTCAAAACAAAGACTGGTTTATGAGCAATAACATAATTACCAGTTCTTATAGCTTTGTCAAAAAAATCCTTGACAGCATAGCTGGGAGATGATACTTTATAGATACTATTGAAAGAACTTCGTTCTTAAAGGGGGCATACAACTTCGGTTGTCGATGTTCCCGATTTCTTTTTTAAGCCATTAGCACCTCTTGCTGGTGCTTTTTTTTATAGAAAAAAGGGTTCATCGGAACATCTCTGCTCCCAGGGATATCACAATATTTGAACCAATAAGGTTGAAACAACACAGGTGAAAAATTACCTATTAACACAATTGATGATGAATATGTTTTTTATTTACTTCATTGATTACCATTGAATTCCCTTCACTTTCTAGGTGCACCTCACATTTTGTCTCATTTCTTACCATCAAGAAATCCCGCTATTTCCAGTTTAATCTCTTCAAATTTTTCTCAGTTCTCATGTTAACTTCCAGAAATTTTAGACCTAAAAAAGCCAGGGTCTCCAAACTTGTGTGGGGTGACCCCAAACAACTTTGGAAAACCCCACTAAACTTTGGAGATCCACCTTTTTACTTATCCTGTTTCATTGCAGAAAAAGCTGCAACATATCCTAAAATCCTGTCTCTTTGCGATTTTTCCAGTTTATTAAACTCAGAAACAAGTATCCCACTATCTGTATTTAAATCCACAGTATAGTATGCCTGGTTCTTCCCTCGATTCTCTGCCGGATCAACCCCTGACAAAAGCCATTCCGGAGACACATCCAGAGCTTTACATATTGCCAGTATCTTATCGGATGATGGATTTGTTTTGTTCTTCTTCCACTCGCTGATCGTGCTCTGCTGTATCCCTGCTTCCTCTGCAAATTCCCGCTGTGTCATAGAAAGCTGCCTTAATCTCTCAAATATCCTTTCACTGATAGTCATGATCTTCTCCTATGTGGCTTTCTCGAAATCCACAACTGTAACTTCTTGAACAAGCAGCTTTACGCGTTCTGTAATCTCCTCGATCTTTTGAACAATATCTCCTGTATAGAAAATCTCATCACATTCAGTACATTTATAACATGGAATGTTACGAATAACCAAAACGCCAAATCCGAGTTCAATTGCTTCAGTTGTAGTACTCTTGAACATTTCCTTTCCACATTTCATGCACTTCATAACTGCTCCTTTCTGGTTTTCCAATCTGTTTCCCATCTATCCGAATCAGGTACATATGCTGTGATCAGATATATCATTTCATCATTTATACTTGCCACGATATGTACAACCTTCTCCTCAGTCTTTCCAAGTATCAGACAACTTGGAAAAGGGTAGTCTTCCGGGTAATCCTCTATGATTTCTCCAGTATTTATGGCATTGACAATATCTAGTACTTTAATTCCTCTCTCCGATAGTCGTTTTCTACTATGCTGTGTCAAGACCATTCTTTCTGGCTTATTTAATTCTTTAAATTGTTCTATCAGATACAATCTATCGCCTCTCTTAAAAATCTACATCTATAATATTTCAAATACTCACTTAGTTACTCAAAACAGTAAAATATCGCAAATAGCTTAGTTCTTTGCTTCTTACTCCAAGTATCATTCCATGCAAGAAGAATATAAAACTTAGTCATCATCTGTCTTCACAGACAGAAACGGTACTATCTTTGATTTTTGATCAAGCATGTAACCTGCTATAGGAAACCAAATGCATATTATTTCGTTCAGAAAGTAGTTCCTTTTTCAGTCTCAATTTCCCCATCAAAATCCATACTTTTCCCTAATATTCGCAGATGCCCTATGCCCTTCCATGACTCTGCCTTCATCAGCGTGTTTTTTTGCAATAGCCAATTGTTCTATTACTTCTTCTCTGGTTAAGGGTTTATATGGATTATACATTTCCTTCCTGAGCTTCAATTCCATATCACTCATACATTCGTCTCCTATCGATCTTCAAAAATGAGTCCACACTCATAACAATAAACTTTAAATTTGTCAGATACTGTCGAACAAATCTGTGGATACCGTTTATAAAAATTTAAGACGCCCCCATTGATCTTAATCAAACGGTATTATAACCCCGGCATCCTCATCCTTTAACAAGTCAGACTTCATCGCCCATTGCTGATCTGTCAGGATATATTCGTCCATATTAGGATCTCCAAGCTTTCCCAAATATTTATCCTTATAATCGAAATAAACACTCGGTATAGTCTTAATGTTTACATAATCAAAAGGTGCAGAGTTCCCCATTATTGCGGTAAAAACCAATTGGTTGCCCGAGGTTTCTTCCAAAAAAATCCTATAAACCGGCTGGCCAATATCCTCTTCAAGAATAGTTGATAGCGATAATTTCATAAGCTCTATGATTCTGTCATCATAATTGCAATCCGACAGCAAGATCTTTTCTCTAAAAGAATCAACATCAAACACAACTCTACGAGTATAGAAGCCTTTCACTAAATCAACTATATTATCCTCTGAAAAAACTTCATCAAACTTAATGTTTCCGGTTTTCAACATCTCCGATACTTTTTTATCTTTTGAATCCGTAAGTACAAACCATTCCCTCTTACTGTCATCCCGGTACATACATACAGCTTTCAGCTTTATTTCTTCCTTACAGTGCGGACACCTGGGAAAAAACAGCGACTTATTGAGAACTTTCTTTTTCAGTTTCCTATCTCTTGGGATAACTATCTCCGGATACAAACTGTAATCAAAAGTCTTTCCGCAAAAGGGACACTCCACGGCTTTGGTCACGGGTTTCTGAAAATCAGGGGATTTTGGCATATTATATCGACTCCTACTCTGTACGTCTTATTCTAATTCATCATTTATCAATACGTGGTTATAAGCATTCTTTTCGTTTGTAGCGCTAACCAAAGTCGAAAGGAATTCTTTAAGAGGTTCCTGATGGTATACCCTCGCACGATAAAGGACTTGCCCTTTCTTGATTATAATTGTCCTTCTCTCAGAAAAATCCTTGATAACATCAATGACTTTATGTGATGAAGAGAATCGATTCTTATAGATTAGATCGTAGGTGAATTCATTCCATTCATTTGCAGGAATATCAGTCATTAATGACCAAAGCATTAACCACCATTGGTCCTGCGATATATCTTCTGTTGTCAAAAGGCTTTCGTCATCCATTAAAAACAACTCCAATCTATCTTCCAACCGGGGGGGTGTCAGGTACCCCTAAGAAAATCCTACAATATTAAGCGTCCCCCTGCACAACATTCTATGCAAATGCTTTCTTCAGCTTAAACACCGTCAGTCCATCTTTGCTATCACTATCAAGCTCATTAATATCATCTTGGGTAAGCATCAGACCTCTCGGATTTCTTCCAATTATGACATACTGATTCTCTGTATCCGGTAGAAAGCTTATCAATATTAAGCTTCGCACCATCAAATCTCGATTCTATATAGTACTTATCGATCATTTTTGACCGATCTATACTCCAAATAATATCCTCCGCTCTCTCATCAAGCAGTTCTACAGTATATTTATTGAAATACTGGTCATTGATCCTTATCATTTCCAATGATTGCGGGATAGCCTTTTTCTTGTATATCTTTATCATCTACAAACCTGCTTTATGTGTAGTTAACAAATAATCATTTTTTAAAGAAGCGAAATAATAATTCTGCGAAAATGGTATCTGCAATATATCGCCCAAAATATTTAATACTATATTTGCTATACACATAATTATAAAAGTTTTATAGTTGTTAATGGAAATATTTTTAGAGCAATATGTTATCCCCACAGTATATGTCATAGAGACAATTATACAAATGAGTTTTCTGAATAAACCATTACTATGATGTGAGGGTCAAAAGTCCATTTTTGTGAGCAATTGACACTCAGTTATATACATTTGAACCTTGTCAACTGAATAAAACTATGAAAATCCGAGTTATGGGCTTAGGAGTAAGAGAGATTAGCCCCTATCACAGGGCAAATCCTCTGCATAATTCCTTGCCATCCATAAATCTTCTGAGTTTTTGGAAGTTTAAGGCCGCAACTTTAAAGCCGAAGAACAGTTTTGTTCTCAGCTTCCCACGTACTGGCATTGTATCCACAAGATATTTATTTCGAATGACCGATGGAACTGTTTCAACTCCGTTTCTTATCCGGCCTATCATTTTTCGAGTTTCTGGATCAAGTTCGGAGTTACGCTTTTCTGCTCTGATTGTTTTCATGGGCAGAAGCAGACTGGCAACTCTTTTACCGAGACTTGGATTACACTCTTTCTGATGAGGACATCCGTTGCAATGACAACTTGGAAGTGAAATCCTGAGTTGATCCCGGGATTCATAATAAGTGCTGTTTACTTCATGTCCTTCCGGGCATGTGAAGACAGTTTTATAATCCTCACTCATTTCGAACTTGCCAATAATCTTTTTCGGTTTTTGACCCATAAGTCCTGTTGAAAGTACTGATATGTTCTTTGTTTCAGCTAATGTACGGATCTCTTCACTGTTATATGCTCCGTCAACGATTATTGCTTCGTGTTCATTTGTAACAGGTTGTTTCTCAAGGTGCTCCTTGATGAAATCCTGATCACTGTGAATGTTTACGTCATAATCATAATCAGTGACAACAGAGCCATTGGCATTTACAGTTTCAACAATGTTTGCTACGTATCCGCGATGCTCTTTGCCGGCTTTGGAGCGATATGTTGCATCCGGATCTGACGGGTTCTGAAGAACCGAAGATCCCATACCATCGCCCTTGCTTTTAGGAATGGTATTTCCATTTTCATCTTTTTTGCACTGTTCCGAAATAGCACGAACCAGTAGCTGATAATCGGTAGTTTCTCCATAGTCCTCCTCACAAAGAGGAAGGAGTTTTGCTGCATCATCGATAACCTTTTGAAGTCTTTCGCTTTGTGGTATATCCTGTTTATAGTAGACAACCTGATTACGATTGTTAGGGTCGAGGTACTCTTCAAAACCTTTCACAAGATCATGTGCACCGTCTCTGTCGATAGTGCAAACGAGATTTGAAACGCAGGTATATATCAGTTCCAAACGGCTCATATGCTTGATGTTGGATTCAATCATCATGCTGTCCATGCGTTTGATCATCGGACTTATATCCATGAACTTACGGATCTGCTCAGCCAGGTCAGTTATGCAGGTATGGATAAGATCTTCACCGGTTACAAGTTCGTACTCATAGACTCTTTGACGGAATCTGCTGAAGCTTCGATCACTGATTGGCTGGTTTTCAAAACTTGTTGTATGGAGTGCATACTGATATCTGAAATCGCACTCACATTCTTCGAGTATCTCGTCATCTGTAAGACCATTAAGTTCTTTCAGAATCAGGCATCCAACTATTACGTTGATCGGTGCATTTGGACGGGAATTGGAGTTCTGACTGTATAACGGTGCAAAAATCATCTCATCAATTTTTGTGAAGATGTAATCCGAAAAGGGTTTAGCCCATGACTTGTTAAGTATCTGCAGCTTGCGCTGAGAAAGAAATCCAAGGGAATCAAAAAGTGATAACTGCTGACAATCATTTCTAACAAAAGACATAGGAATAACCTCAAATAGATAAAATTTATTTGCTTCTATTTTACAGCATAACCACTGATATACATAGTTTTATTCGTAGCAAAGTTCATTGTGGGAATACTTTTGACACCCACATC